>NZ_CP019728.1:1200000-1500000 GCF_002005405.1 Jeotgalibaca dankookensis | reverse complement strand
TATTCAGTTGCCTGAAGAAAAAATGACACCGAAAGTTGTTCAAGTATCTGTTTCTCAATTGATTGCTGAAGCAATCAAACGAATTCATGAAAATCGTTCTGTCAGTCCTTTGTTTGAAGAAAAATTTGAAGTGCTTGACTAACTATTACTTATCATTAAAAACAACTGCGTCCTTGAAATGAAGGATGCAGCTGTTTTTATTTATTGTTCATCTTCTAATGTAGCAAAAGAATTTTCGATGATCTTGCGTAAGGTGTCAGCAGAATGCTGCATATTTTGTTGTTCTACTTCGTTTAAAGCAATTTCAATGACGCCGCGCACCCCTTCACGATTAATGATAGCTGGGACCCCTAAAAAGACATTCTTTTGTTGGTACTCTCCAGCTAAATAAACAGACAAAGGTAAAATAGCATCTTCATCGTTAAAGATAGCCCGAGTGATTCGAACCAACGATGTAGCAATCCCGTAAAAAGTAGCTCCTTTTTTCTCTATAATTCGATAAGCTGCGTCTCTGACGGAATAAAAAGCGTTAATAAGTTCTTCTTCATCTACATTGGTTCCATTTAATTTAATCCACTCATACATTTGTAACCCACCTACATTGGCATGGGACCAAACTGGGAATTCTGTATCGCCATGTTCTCCTAAAATATAAGCATGAACATTACGAGGATCAACATTTACAAGTTTGGCTATTTCTTGGCGGAAACGTGCAGAGTCTAAAGAAGTTCCTGAACCAATTACTTGTTTGGCAGGCAGACCTGAAAACTTCCAAGTAGCGTAAGTTAAAATATCGACTGGATTTGTTGCCACCAAGAAAATGCCATTAAAACCAGTTGCCATCACTTGTTCAACAATCGATTTAAAAATCTTCAAATTTTTATTGATAAGATCTAAACGTGTTTCGCCGGGTTTCTGGGCTGTACCAGCTGTTAAAACAATCAAATCAGCATCGCTGCAATCAGCATAGCTTGCCGAATATATTTTCTTAGGACTTGTATAAGCGAGCGCATCAGATAAATCAATGGCATCTCCCTCTGCTTTATCTGTGTTCATATCGATAATGCCAAGTTCTCGCCCAACGTTTTGCGTAACGAGAGCAAAAGCATAACTTGACCCGACGGCACCGTTACCAATTAGGATAATTTTTTGACCAAACTTTCTTTCTCTTGCGGACATCTGCATCCCTCCATCAATCTTTAGTAGTTGATGGTAGTTATTATAACATTTTTTAATAGAGGAGCAATACCGATACCAGAGAGAGAACTTTACTTTTTGTATTCAGAGATAATATGTTATAATAGAGTGGACAACTGGACGGAATTCGTCCAGCTTTTTCCATTTTAAGAAGAATAGGTGAAAAATATGAAAATGATCATCGGATTAGGGAATCCGGGGCCAAAATATAGCAATACTAAGCATAATGTGGGCTTTATTGCCGTAGATGAATGGGCCTACCAGAATAAAGTAACCTTTAATAAATCTAAATTTGAGGCTGTTTATGCTGATGAACGAATCAACGGTGAGCGCGTTATCCTTGTCAAACCTATGACGTATATGAATGAGTCAGGACGAGCGGTTAGACCGTTAATGGATTATTTTAACATCGAAATAGATGATATTGTTGTTGTTTACGATGATATGGATATGTCGCCCGGTCGCATTCGTCTACGCCAAAAAGGCAGTGCGGGTGGTCACAATGGCGTCAAGAGTTTGATTCAACATCTTGGGACACAAGAGTTTAATCGTATTCGGATTGGAATCGGTAGACCTCCAGTCAATATGAATGTAATCCAACACGTCTTGAGTCCTTTTCCGAAAGACGCGCATGAAGAAATGCTTTTTGCAGTGAAAGATAGCGCTCAAGCAATTGATGATTTTATAAATGGAGAAGATTTTTTAAGTGTTATGAATAAATTTAACCGGAAAAAATAGGTTCAGCTCTTGCTGAGCCTATTTGTACGGCATGTTAGGAGTGAAAAAATGCGTGATATTGAGAATTACTTACAAAAGACACCAGCGATAAAGAAAATAGTTGAGCAAGTAAAAAACGAGGGTAATCAACTCGTAACTGGTATTAGCAGTTCTTCGCGTAATTTATTAACGTCGATTATTTACAGAAACACTGAACATCCTATTGTTGTCTGGGCGCCTAATTTGTTGATAGCGAGCCAAATTTATGATGATTTAACGCAAATTTCTGAGGATATACCTGTTTTCCTCTTTCCGGTTGAAGAATCTTTAGCAGTTGAATTAGCTTTTTCTTCTCCTGAATTCCGTAGCCAACGTGTAGAAGCCATGCATTTTTTGGCAACCGGACAGAAAGGGATTGTTATCGTTCCAAGCGCAGGATTTAAAAAATTACTATCGCCTGTTTCAATTTGGAAAGACCACAATCTCACTTTTAAAGAAGGAGAAACAGTTACCTTCGAAACGCTACCGGATAAGCTTGTCGCCATGGGTTACAATCGCGAATCTATGGTAGCAGCTCCAGGTGAATTCAGTATTCGTGGGGACATTATTGATATTTATGCGCTCAATGAAGAAGAACCGGTCCGAATTGAATTTTTTGATAATGAAATTGATCGGATGCGTTTCTTTGAACCGACCACACAAAGGTCGTTTGATGAGGTAGTGACAGAAGTTCTTGTTCTTCCTGCTCAAGACTCTGTTTATCCAGCTAATCTACTCTCAAAACGTAGCGACGCGATTAGTAAGATGGTAAAAAAAGCCAGTCAATCGATCAAAGACGAGGAAGTTAAAGAGCGGATGCAAGTGCATTTTAATGACCTTATCGAAAAACTGGAAGTAGGAGAAATTCCTGCTAATCCTAAAATGTATACCTCTTTGTTTTACTCTGAAGAGACAACCTTACTTGATTATATTCCTAAAGATGCGCTGATTATTGTAGATGAATATGGTCGCACCTTAGAAAGTGACCGTAACCAAGAAGTAGAAGCAGCCGACTGGCAAGCCAGTAAGCAGTATGATGGCTTACTTCTACCCAAACAAAAAATGATGGCGGACGTTCGGCATATAATGAAAAAGAGCCATCACCCTAAAGTATTTTACTCTCTCTTCCAAAAAGGATTAGGAAATATCCGATTTACGGATATTCACGCCCTTCAATACCGAGGAATTGTCCAATTCTTTAGTCAAATGGATATGGTTAAGATAGAAATGGAACGTTGGCTAAGACAAGGTATGACTATCTTCACCATTGTGGCGGACCATGAGCGGGCTGAAAAAGTACACCAAACCTTTGCTGATTTTCATATTGAAAGCGTCATTAAAGGGAACGATTCGGTCACGCCGGAGCATGTAAACATCGTAGTAGGTGCTATGGCAAACGGGTTTGAAATGCCCATGGAAAAAGTCGTTTTTGTGACTGAAAAGGAATTATTTAACAAGGCCCAAAAAAGACAGGTTCGCCGCCAAAAAATATCTAATGCGGAACGTATAAAAAGTTACTCAGAACTGTCACCAGGTGACTATGTCGTGCATGTTAATCACGGAATAGGTAAATATACCGGTATGGAAACAATTGTGGTGGATGGTTCACACCAAGATTATATCTCTATTTTATACAAAGACAGTGCCAAGTTGTTTATTCCGGTTACGCAACTTCATTTGGTTCAAAAATATGTTTCTTCTGAGTCCAAAACACCCAAAGTAAATAAATTAGGTGGAACAGAATGGACAAAAACAAAAAATAAAGTTGCGTCGCGTGTAGAAGATATCGCTGAGGACTTGATTGCCTTATATGCCCAACGTGAAGCAGAAGAAGGGTATGCTTTTCCACCGGATACAAAAGAGCAAATTGAGTTTGAAAATCAGTTTCCCTTTACAGAAACAGAAGATCAGCTTCGAAGCGCCCAAGAGATCAAAAAGGATATGGAAAAAAGTAGACCGATGGACCGTTTATTAGTTGGTGATGTTGGGTATGGTAAGACCGAAGTCGCAATGCGTGCGGTTTTTAAAGCAGTAAGCGAAGGAAAACAAGCTGCCTTTTTAGTGCCCACTACAATTTTAGCGCAGCAGCACTATGAAACTTTAATCCAACGTTTTGAAGAGTGGCCTTTTGAAATTGGACTGATGAGTCGTTTTCGAACCAAGAAACAACAAGAAAAAACGATAGAAGGATTGCGCAAAGGCAGTGTAGATATAGTTGTCGGAACACATCGGATTTTATCGAAAGACGTAAAGTTTTTTGATGTCGGGCTTTTAGTTGTGGATGAAGAGCAACGATTTGGAGTTAAACACAAAGAAGTATTGAAGCAACTTAAAGCATCAGTAGATGTATTGACTTTAACAGCTACTCCGATTCCGCGAACCTTACATATGTCTATGTTAGGGGTACGTGATTTATCAGTCATTGAAACACCACCAGCTAACCGCTATCCCGTCCAAACTTATGTCATGGAACAAAATATGGGAGCAGTTGTGGACGGCATAGAACGTGAAATGGCTCGTGGCGGTCAAACTTTTTATGTCTATAATCGCGTTGAGACGATTGAACGAAAGGCTGATGAAATTCGTATTCTAGTGCCGGGTGCACGGGTCGGTGTGGCACATGGACAAATGACCGAAGTACAATTAGAAAACATCATGATGGATTTTGTAGAGGGTAATTTTGATGTTTTAGTTACCACGACAATTATTGAAACTGGGGTTGATATCCCCAATGCGAATACACTCTTTATTGAAAATGCCGATTTTATGGGGCTTTCACAACTTTATCAGTTACGAGGACGTGTCGGTAGAACCAATCGGATTGCTTATGCCTATATGATGTATCAACCTAACAAAATTTTAAGTGAAGTGAGTGAAAAAAGATTAAAAGCGGTAAAAGATTTTACAGAGCTAGGTTCGGGCTTTAAAATTGCCATGCGTGACTTGGCTATTCGTGGAGCTGGGAATCTTTTAGGCGCACAACAACACGGCTTTATCGATTCTGTTGGATTTGACCTTTATTCAGAAATGTTGCGTGAAGCAGTAGAACGTAAACAAGGTAAGGGCGCAAGTAGAAAACTGGCAAATGTTGAGATTGACTTAAATATTGATGCGTATATTCCCGCAACCTATATCTCCGATGAAAGACAAAAAATTGATATGTATAAGCGCATTCAACAAACAGCAAGTGAAAATGATTATTATGAAATTATGGATGACTTTGTTGACCGCTTTGGTGAAACACCGGTTGAAGTTAATCAACTGGCTCAGATAGGGTTGCTCAGACACGTTTCACAAGAGGCAGAAGTTGAAGCGATTAAACGACAAGGAGAGAATGTCTTGGTGACATTGAATGAATCAGGTAGTACTCGTCTACAAGGCGCAGCTATATTTGAAGCATTGAGTAGTATCCCCTTGCGTGCAAAAGTTATCACTCGCAAAGAGAAGCTACTTGTTACCTTAGAAATAAAAAAACTAGCAACCGAATCATGGATGGATTATCTGAAGGTGTTTCTTGAAGCGTGTGCGATTGTAGAGGAAAAAGAGGATGAAAAATAAAGAACTGAAGTTGATGATGAACGGAGCCGTATTATTATCTGTGGCGGGTTTGTTTTCTAAAATATTGAGCGCAGTTTACCGAGTTCCGTTCCAAAACATGGTTGGAAACACTGGTTTTTATGTTTATCAACAGGTTTATCCCATCTATGGTATCGGCATGACTTTCGCCTTAGCGGGGTTTCCGGTGTTCTTTTCAAAGACGATTGCAGAAGCTAAAACGCCAAATGAACGAAAGAAGTTAGTTTGGTATAGTCTACTGATCTTGAGTTTATTTTCTTTTGTTTTGTTTGGATTAGCCTATGGCTTTGCAAACCAAATCGCTTTTTATATGGGTGATTTACAACTAACACCACTTATTCAAAGTGTATCTTGGATGTTTTTGTTTATGCCGATTTTGGCAAGTTTTCGAGGTTATTTCCAAGGTACTTACCGGATGCAACCGACAGCTCATTCACAAGTAGCTGAACAACTGGTTCGGGTTTTAGTTATTCTATACGCCGCTTGGATTTATGCATCCACTGGCACCGATATATATGTCATGGGAACACAAGCAATGAGTGGGGCTATCTGGGGTGCAGCCATTGCGACGGGTATCTTGTTGTTTGCGATGCGTAAGGAAAAGTTTTTGTTCAATAAAGACTCCACTACGGATGGCTTAACACTGCTCGACTTAGCAAAACGTTATGCAACAGAAGGTCTGACTATTTGCCTCTTAACGTCCATTCTTGTTTTATTCCAGTTAATCGATTCCTTCACTCTGTATAAAGGTTTAATAGAAAATGGGATTGATCCACTAAAAGCTAAATCTTTAAAAGGGATTTATGACCGCGGACAACCACTTGTGCAATTAGGAATGGTAGTGGGGACTGGTTTTTCTGCAGGCTTTATTCCCGTCATGAGTCAAGCAATTGCTTATGAAAAAATGGAAGAGTTCCACCGCGCAGCGCGATCACTCATTCGTATGACGGCAAGTTTCTCTTTTGTTGCTGTAGCAGGGTTGCTCGCTATATTACCTGAAGTAAATAGAATGTTGTTTGGGGATACCAGTGGTAATACTGTTTTATCAATTTACATTGTTGCTATTGCCACAACGTCCATTGTTTTAACTTTTCATTCTATTTTACAAAGTTTTAATCGTTATTTGTTGACGCTGATCGCCTTAGCATTGGGATTAAGTGTTAAATTATTAACCAATCTTTTGTTAGTACCGCTCTGGAATACAGTTGGAGCTAGTTTAGCGACTGTAGTAGGGCTGATAGCTATGGGATTGTTTTTATTCCAATACTTGCCATTAGAATTACGAGCCATTTGGATAAAAGACCATTTTTTATTCAAACTGATGAATGGTGCAGCGATTGTTTTTACTAGCGCCTATGCGACTAAACTAATTTTGGCTATTTTTATCAGTAACTCACGAAGTGGTGCAAGTATCATTGCAATTCTAACCATGTTAGTAGGAGTAATTGTCTTTATTAGCTATATTTTGAAGGTACAATTATTTACCGCAAGAGAGTGGTTAGCGATTCCTTTTGGTAAAAAGCTCCTTAAAAAATTCGCCATCAATCAAAAACAGAAAGAAAAGAAGTGAAAAAATGGAAATTCCCTATTCTTTAGATAAACTCTTGCAAACACTTAGTTTAACACCTTTAGATGGGGTGCAAGTTCTTGCTAGTCGAAGGTTTGAGGCAGATCGACTTGACTTAGGCAGTCATATCCTTGTCCTTGATATATCAAAACCACGTCATTTTTTGGACATTAAAGAAGCGATTCTTACAAAATACCCACTGGAACATCCAGTCGCTTTGCTTCATGCAATTGGTAGAGAACAGGAAAGTATTATTTGGAAGACCCTTTCTAAACTTGTTGACAATGATCGATCATTAGTGCCAGAAATTCTTTATATCCCGCCCTTAAGTCGTGATGAACGTACTAAAAGTTTTGCAACCACACAGTGGTATATGGATGCGATTCAAGCAGGGGATATTTGGGTACAAGCACAAACACATGATAGTCTTCTAGCCTATCTAGAAGAGGAAAGTCAAGAAGTTGCACAAGCAATTGCAAATCAGGACCGCGAAAATTTAATCGAGGAACTAGGGGATGTTTTGCTCCAGGTTCTTTATCATGCCAATCATGCAGAGCAAAAGGGGAATTTTTTATTAGAAGATATTTTAGATGTCCTTAATCGGAAACTTCGACGTCGTCATCCTCATGTTTTTGATGGTTACGAGGTCCGAACAGTTGAAGATATAGACGCTATGTGGCAAGCAATCAAGAAAAAAGAAAAGGAGAATCATGATGAGATTAGATAAATTTCTTAAAGTATCCCGTATTATTAAACGCCGTACTGTTGCAAAAGAGGTTGCAGATAAAGGTCGTATTCTTGTTAATAACCGCCCAGCTAAATCAAGTACCGATGTTAAAGTTGGCGATGAAATGACGATTCAATTTGGCAATAAAACCTTAGTGATTCGAATTGAAAAAATTGTTGATACGACAAAAAAAGATGAAGCAAAAGAAATGTATACCATTGTAAGTGAAACAGCGATAGAAAGAGATCCAGAATAACTAAAGTAAGAAGCTCAAATACCGGAAACAGCGTGACTTTCCCTCCTATATCTTCTATACTTAAACTGTATAGAGCTATAATAGGAGGGATAGGCGATGCTATTTAAACGTCAGGAAGAAATAGAGGAACGACAACAAGAAAATATTACACATATCGACAACGACTATATCGACCAAGAAAAAACTAAAAAGAGAAAAAAAGCCCTGCAAAAGTTAAAGGCCAAGCGTCGGATGGGATTTATTTTACTATTTGGACTTGTACTCTTATTGCCGCTCACTTATCGATTAGTAGACAGTATGATGTTAGTTCGAGATATGGATACACAAATTATTGAGGCAACGAAAGAGAAAAAAACAATTGAAGATAAAAACCAAGAACTAAACATTCAACTGGGGCTGCTTCAAGATGATGATTATATTGCAAAATTGGCACGTAGTCGCTACTATTATAGTAAAGACAATGAAATCATTTTTAGCTTGCCGGAAGACAATCAAAACAAAACAGATAGCAACAACTAGAAAAACCTTAGTAATCTGTCTGTTTTTTAAATTCATAACATGATATAATAATATTACACTATTTTAAGGAGGAACATTTTTTTTATGTCAATTGAGATTGGTAAGGTTGTAACGGGTAAGGTAACAGGTATTACACATTTTGGAGCTTTTATCGATTTAGGAGATAGAAAGACCGGTCTTGTACATATCAGTGAAATTTCTGACAGTTACATTAAGGATATTAACGATGTTTTAACTGTTGGAGATGAAGTAGAAGTTAGAGTGTTGACGATTGCTGACGACGGTAAAATTGGGTTGTCCATTCGTAAAGCACAAGAAAATGCTACAGAAGATTCTCAACCACAACGTCAACATAAACCTGCACCACGCAGTACAACTGCCTACAAACCAAGGGAAGACCGTCCTTCATATAACAAGGGAAGAGACAGCCGAGAACGTGCACCACAATCCAAAGAACCAAAGAAAGATAGTTTTGATAACTTAATGAGTTCTTTCTTAAAAGATAGCGACGACCGCTTGACTTCATTAAAACGTAATACTGAAGGTAAACGTGGCGGACGTGGCGGAAGACGTAACTAAGATGCCAACAAATAAGAGGTTGAACGATGGCGTAACGCCTATTTGTTCCGCCTCTTTTTTCGTTCTATCCCAAGGAGGAGTCGAATGAAGAGCCTAGTAGAGACAATTCAGATGCAGAATCAGCGCTATAAATATTGGAAGCCAACGGATCTCCTGGCAATAGCAGTTTCTGGGGGAGCTGATTCAATGGCGCTCTTGCACGCATTGACACAATTACCTGATGAGGAGCGACCACACCTACTCGCCTTACACGTCCATCATCATCTGCGTGAAAGTGCTACAAAAGACTGGCAATTAGTCGAAAAGTACTGCCAACTTCAAGCGATTCCGTTAGTTGTTAGTCATTGGCAAAACCATCCTGAAAGCAACATTGAAGCCGCCGCACGTCAGTTTAGATATGAGTTTTTTGCAAGAGAAATGAAAAATCACGAAGCAAACATTCTTTTAACGGGTCACCATGGCGATGATCAAGTCGAAACAATTTTAATGCGTTTGACTCGGGGGAGTACTTTGGAGGGATTTGCCGGTATGAAGCGGCAACGTTCTTTTGATAACGGTTTATTAGTTAGACTCTTGCTTGATTTTGAAAAAGAGCAACTTTATGACTATTGCATAAACAACGGCGTTCCATATCGAGAAGATGAAACCAATCAAACAACTGAGTATGCACGAAACCGGTATCGCCATCAGATTTTGCCTTTGTTAAAACAAGAAAATAGAAAAGCAACGGCGCATTTTAATCAATTCTCTGAAGAGCTGTTAGACTTATTAACGATTGCGGAACCAATGATTGAGACTTGTTTCAATCAAGTTTTTGAAAACAAAGGCAAGCAATGGGTACTCTCTATCCCCCTATTTCTAAAACAAAAGGAAGCCATGCAAAGGCTCATCCTAACCTACTTTTTAACGCAAGTTTGGGTATTGCCTACACAGCGGCAACACGTCGAAAAAATATTACATCTGTTAAAAGGGGATAAACCACAAGCCAGTCTGAGTTTTTCAGGTGGAGTTGCTAAAAGACGTTATGATTTGATTTTGTTTGAACCACAGAAAAAAGAAAAAGCGATGGTAAAACCGTTTCAAGCAGAAATTCATTTAAATGAATGGTTAGATTTACCTTTTAATGGTAGAATAGGGTTGTTTTTATCAAAAAAACAACTTGTTACTGAAGAATCAGTATTTTATATGAAACCCACGGAAGTTGTTTTACCGCTCATTATTAGATATTGGCAGCCTGGAGATATCATCCAACTCAATAAGAAGCGTCCATTTACTAAAAAAATTTCAAGGATACTTATTGATGGTAAAGTTCCCATTGAAAAGCGTGAGCGCGTATGGGTTATAACGGATTATACGGGGAAAGTACTATGGGTACCAGGTTATGCAACATCCATTTGGTTGCATGATCAAGGTGAGTTTAAAATAGCAGTTATAAAAAAAGAAGAGGTGCAAAATGTTACATCCAGATATTAAAGAAGTATTGTATTCAGAAGAAGACATTTCGAAGGTAACCGCTGATTTAGGTGAAATCTTGACAAAAGAGTATGAAGGGAAATATCCACTTGTCATCGGCGTACTAAAGGGAGCCGTTATGTTCATGACTGACTTGTCCCGTAAAATGGATTGTGATCTGGAACTGGATTTCATGGATGTTTCAAGTTATGGTTCTGGAATAGAATCAACCGGAGATGTTAAAATATTAAAAGACCTCGATACATCGATAGAAGGTCGCCATGTGTTGGTTGTGGAAGATATTATTGATACCGGTCGGACATTGAGTCATCTCATTGAATTATTCCGTTATCGAAAAGCGAAATCAATTAAGATTGTCACATTATTAGATAAAAAAGAACGCCGTGTAGTGGATTTAAAAGCGGATTGGGTTGGAATCAATGTGCCAAATGAATTTGTAGTGGGCTATGGCTTGGACTTTGATGAAAAATATCGGAACCTTCCTTATATCGGTGTTTTAAAAGAAGAAATTTATAAGTAAAACCAATAGTGAAAATAGGTCAGATATGTTATCATTATTGAGATTCATCTTCATGCAACTTGAATCTCACAATACGTGTAAGATAAGAGCCCAAAGAGGCATTCTATCTGCAAGGAGGGTCATATGAAAAACAATAAACTTTTTAAAAGCACTGGATTCTGGATCCTTATCTTCCTAGCAGTTGTCGCTGTTGTAACAATGGTTACAAATGGTACAGGAACTGAAGCCAGTCAAGCGATTACCACGACAGAATTTGTCAATGAGTTAGAGAACGAAGAAATCAAAGAATTTAGTATGCAGCCAGGCGCAGGTGTTTGGGAGGTTGTAGGGGAATATCGAGAAGAACGTGAAATTGCGAATGAATCAAGCGCAGCCAATCTTATTCTCTTTGATGATACCGAAGCAACTACGACAGCCTTTACGACGGTCGTATTACCAAATGACGCAACGCTAGGTAAAATCGGCGAATTAGCTGAACAAACCAATACTGAAATCACTGTTGTCGAACAAGATCAATCAGGTGCCTGGGTGAGTCTCTTGTTTACAATTCTACCACTTGTTATCTTTATATTCTTTATGTACATGATGATGGGCCAAGGTGGTGCCAAAGGTGGCGGCGGCCGTAACGTTATGAATTTCGGTAAAACGAAAAATGAAGATGTCTCTAAGACAAACGTTAAAGTGCGCTTCTCTGATGTTGCTGGAGCTGAAGAAGAAAAACAAGAATTAGTAGAAGTTGTAGAATTCTTGAAAGATCCACGACGTTTCACAGCACTCGGTGCACGTATTCCCGCAGGTGTTCTTTTAGAAGGGCCACCAGGGACCGGGAAGACACTACTAGCTAAAGCAGTTGCTGGTGAAGCTGGCGTTCCATTCTTCTCCATTTCAGGTTCTGAATTTGTAGAGATGTTTGTTGGGGTTGGAGCAAGTCGTGTTCGTGACTTATTTGAAAATGCTAAAAAAGCTGCACCATCTATTATCTTTATTGATGAAATCGATGCAGTTGGTCGTCAACGTGGCGCTGGTATGGGTGGCGGACATGATGAGCGTGAACAAACCTTAAACCAACTATTGGTTGAGATGGATGGGTTCCAAGGTAACGAAGGTGTGATTGTCATTGCGGCAACCAACCGTTCGGACGTCCTCGATCCCGCTTTGCTTCGCCCAGGTCGTTTCGACCGCCAAGTTTTAGTTGGCCGTCCTGATGTAAAAGGACGAAAAGCAATTCTGAAAGTTCATGCTCGTAACAAGCCAATTGCTAATGATGTTGATTTGCAAGTCATCGCGCAACAAACTCCAGGATTTACTGGAGCAGATTTAGAAAACTTATTAAATGAGTCAGCTTTAGTAGCAGCACGACGTGGTAAAACGGTTATTGATGCTCTTGATATTGATGAAGCACACGACCGAGTTATTGCTGGACCTGCTAAAAAGGATAAAACAATCAGTAAGCAAGAGCGTAAGATGGTAGCCTATCACGAAGCGGGTCATACCGTAGTTGGAATGGTCTTGAGCGACGCCCGAACGGTTCACAAAGTTACAATTGTGCCGCGTGGACGTGCTGGTGGCTATGCAATTATGCTTCCAAAAGAAGACCGTTTCTTGATGACGAAAACTGAGCTGTTTGAGCAAGTTGTTGGACTTCTAGGTGGACGTTTAGCTGAAGAGATTGTCTTTGACGCTCAAACAACCGGTGCAAGTAATGACTTCCAACAAGCGACAAACTTGGTTCGAAGTATGGTTACTGAATATGGGATGAGTGAAAAACTAGGTACCGTTCAATATGAAGGAAATAGCCAGGTTTTTGTAGGCCGTGATTACGGCTCTAAACGCGCTTATTCTGAAGATATTGCTTACCAAATTGATTCCGAAGTTCGCCGTATCATGGGAGAAGCCCACGAAGAAGCACGAGCTATCATTACCAAACATCGTGAACAACTCAACCTGATTGCTGAAAAACTTCTTGAACTTGAGACCTTGGATGAGAAAACAATCAAGAGCCTTTTTGAGACAGGCGAAATGCCAGTTGAAAAAGGTGATGAAGAATACCCAAGTGAATCAGCAGCTTCATTTGATCAAGCCAAACGTGCTTTAGAAAAAAAAGAAGCAAAACGTCAAGAAGAGCAAGAAGAGGAACATGAAGAAGAAGAACGAGAAGAGAAATCTTCCGAAGAAGAATAGAAAAGTTTAGAGTGGGAGGTTCCTGAACTTCTCACTCTATTCTTTTCTAGGCAAGTTATTTGGTAATACTAAAAGCTGTAGTAGAATATAAATATGTTAAAAAAAGGGATACCCTTTATAGGAGGAAAAAATGACAGATTATTTAGTAAAAGGGTTGGCTTACGATAGTCAATTCCGTGTATATGCAGTAGATGCTACTCAAACAGTTGCTGAAGCGCAACGACGTCACGATACTTGGAGTGCTTCTTCAGCAGCACTTGGAAGAGCGATGGTAGGAACACTCCTTATCGCAACAACTGGGTTAAAAAATGATGATAAAATGACCGTTATGATTAACGGGAATGGATTAGGCGGTAGAATCGTGGCAGGAGCTAATGGCCAAGGAGACGTGCGTGCTTATATCCAAAACCCAAATGTTAGCTTACCTTTAAATGAAAATGGCAAGTTAGATGTTCGGGCGGTTGTTGGAACGGAAGGAACGTTGTCGGTTATTAAAGACTTAGGGTTAAAAGAACCCTTTACTGGGCAAGTCCCACTTGTAAGTGGGGAGTTAGGAGAAGATTTTACTTATTATATGGTAAACTCCGAACAAATTCCTTCAGCGGTTGGCTTGAGCGTCTTGGTGGATACGGATGACTCCATCAAAGTAGCCGGTGGTTTTATGATTCAAGTCTTACCTGGCGCAACGGATGCAGCCATTAGTCAAATCGAGAAAAACATAGCAGATTTACCGCTTGTGTCACGATTTATGGAAGATGGCGCAAAACCTGAAGATGTTTTAATAAAAATACTAGGTAAAGATAATGTGCGTTTTATTGAAAAAATGCCCGTTCAATTCAAATGTGACTGTTCTCGCGAACGCTTTAAAGACGGACTTGCGGCAATTGGTCGAGAAGAACTCCAAACGATTATTGAAGAAGATCACGGAGCGGAAGTTGTTTGTCATTTCTGTGAGAACAAATACTACTATGATGAAGCAGAACTAACCGAATTATTAGCAAAAATATAAAAAATGCAATGGACGTCTTGCAATTTCACGTGTTTCTTGGCAATATAGGGAAGACAGTATAGTAGATATAACAAGAACGGAGTGACCGCATTGAGTCAAGAAAATCATCATGAAGAAATGAATGACCAATTGATCATTCGCCGTGAGAAGATGCAACAATTACGCGATGAGGGTAAGGATCCATTTAGTAATGGATTTAAACGAACCCATTTGTCTGCTGAATTGCATACAGCCTACGATGAATTGACAAAAGAGGAAATTGAAGAAAAGCATGTAGAAGTAGCGATTGCGGGACGAATTGTTACAAAGCGCGGAAAAGGGAAAGTCGGTTTTGCACATTTACAAGACAGCCAAGGCCGTATTCAAATTTATGTGCGAAAAGATGCTGTTGGTGAAGAAGATTACAACCTATTTGATCATGCTGACCTAGGTGATATTGTAGGAGTTGTCGGTTCGGTTATGAAAACTAACACAGGGGAAGTAACAGTAAAACCAAGCCAATTTGTTCACTTAACCAAAGCGTTACGTCCCTTGCCAGACAAATTCCACGGGTTGACAAATGTGGAACAGAAATATCGTCAACGTTATTTAGATTTAATCAGTAATCAAGATAGTTTTGAACGCTTTGTAACTCGTAGTCGGGTTGTTTCTGAAGTTCGTCACTATCTAAACGACAGAGGATACTTAGAAGTGGAAACGCCCGTCCTACATAATTTAGCCGGTGGTGCAACTGCAAAACCTTTTGTGACTCATCACAATGCACTGGATATGGAACTGTACATGCGTATTGCTTTAGAGCTTCACTTGAAACGTCTAGTCATTGGTGGCATGGAGAAAGTTTATGAAATTGGTCGTGTCTTCCGTAATGAGGGAATTGATACCACACACAATCCGGAGTTCACTATGATAGAAGTTTATACCGCTTATACCGATTATTATGATGTCATGGAATTGGTTGAAGGTATCTTCCAATATGTTACCGAGAAAGTAAAAGGAACAACTGCCATTACATATGCAGGTACAGAATTAAATATGGCTGGACCGTACGCTCGTATTCATATGGTAGATGCGATTAAAGAAAAAACAGGTGTTGATTTCTGGCAAGAAATGTCAGACGAAGAAGCACGTGCTATCGCTCACGAACATAATGTTCCGATAACGGAGCATATGACATATGGTCATGTGGTGAATGAGTTCTTTGAAATGTTTGTAGAGGATGAATTGGTTCAACCAACCTTTATCTATGGCCACCCAACCGCTATTTCTCCACTTGCGCGTAAAAATGAAAAAGATCCGCGGTTCACCGATCGTTTTGAGTTTTTCGTTGTAGGTAAAGAGTATGCGAATGCTTTTACTGAGTTAACTGATCCAATTGATCAACGCGAACGGTTTGAAGCACAAGCTGTAGAGAAGGAACAGGGAAATGAAGAAGCACATGGTGTGGATGAAGACTTTATCGAAGCGCTAGAACATGGTATGCCGCCAACAGGTGGATTGGGAATTGGTATTGACCGGATGGTGATGCTATTAACAGATAGCCAATCGATTCGCGATATCTTACTCTTCCCAACTATGCGAAACATAGAAGAATAAGTGTAGATAAAAAAAGATGATAAAAAAATCATCTTTTTTTATTTTAGTGTTGACGGATTAAAATAAGCATGGTACTATTACAAAGGTGAATTTGTGCACAGTTTCCTGAAAAAGAAATTCAGTCGTTCTGGCTGGTTGCATACCTTTACACACCAAATTAAAATCGAATTTTGTTCGATTATTTATTTTTCGACAAATAAGGACCACCTGGATGTGTGGACCAAGAAAATTATGAAATGAGGAAGGAGGAAACAAAATGCCTACAATTAATCAATTAGTTCGCAAACCTCGTAAATCTACTGTTCAAAAATCCGATACTCCTGCTTTAGGAAGAGGATATAACAGTGCTAAAAAAGAAGTAACATATACAAACTCACCTCAAAAACGTGGTGTTTGTACGCGTGTTGGAACAATGACTCCTAAAAAACCTAACTCGGCTTTGCGTAAATATGCGCGTGTGCGTTTATCAAACCTTTTGGAAGTAACAGCTTATATTCCAGGTATTGGTCATAACTTACAAGAACATAGCGTGGTACTTATTCGCGGTGGACGTGTAAAAGACTTACCAGGGGTACGTTACCATATCGTACGTGGTGCTTTGGATACAGCTGGTGTAAATGGCCGTATGCAATCACGTTCAAAATACGGTGCTAAAAAACCTAAAGCAAGTAAAAAATAATCACATATAAAACATTCTCTAGGAAGGAGGAGTCAGTATGCCTCGTAAAGGTCCAGTCGCTAAACGTGAAGTTATGCCAGACCCAATTTACAATTCTAAATTGGTTACTCGCACAATCAACCGCCTAATGGTTGATGGAAAACGCGGAAAAGCAGCAACTATTTTATATAATGCATTTGACATCATCAAAGATTCAACTGGTAATGAACCAATTGAAGTTTACGAACAAGCAATGAAAAATATCATGCCTGTTCTAGAAGTAAAAGCTCGTCGTGTAGGGGGTTCTAACTATCAAGTGCCGGTCGAAGTTCGTCCAGAACGTCGTACAGCCTTAGCACTTCGTTGGCTAGTAAACTACTCTCGTCTACGTGGTGAAGATACCATGGAAGAAAGATTAGCTAAAGAAATCATGGATGCAGCAAACAACACAGGTGCATCTGTTCGTAAACGCGAAGATGTACACAAAATGGCAGATGCCAACAGAGCGTTCGCTCACTATCGTTGGTAATCACTTTTTTAACTATATCTTTTATGAATTAACAAATAATAAACTGAAAGAGGTGTACGACGCACATGGGAAAAAGAGAATTCTCTCTAACTAACACGAGAAATATCGGAATCATGGCTCATATTGACGCTGGTAAAACAACGACAACTGAACGTATCCTTTATTACACTGGTCGAATCCATAAAATTGGTGAAACTCACGATGGTGGGGCACAAATGGACTGGATGGCACAAGAGCAAGAACGTGGAATTACGATTACTTCCGCAGCTACAACTGCACAGTGGAAAGGTCACCGCGTAAATATCATTGATACTCCGGGTCACGTTGACTTTACAGTCGAAGTGGAACGTTCTCTACGTGTGCTAGACGGCGCTGTTGCATTGTTAGATGCTCAATCAGGTGTTGAGCCTCAAACTGAAACAGTTTGGCGTCAAGCAACAACATACGGTGTTCCTCGTATTGTTCTAATCAACAAAATGGACAAAATAGGTGCTGACTTCTTGTATTCAAACAGTACGCTTCATGACCGCCTTGATGCTAATGCTCACCCAATCCAATTACCAATTGGATCTGAAGATAACTTCACTGGGATCATTGACTTGGTACAAATGAAAGCAGAAATTTATGATTCAGAAGACGGTAGGGAATACCATGAAGAAGATATTCCAGCGGAGTACTTAGAAATTGCAGAAGAGTGGAATACAAAATTAATTGAAGCTGTTGCGGAAACAGACGAAGAAATGATGATGAAATACCTTGAAGGTGAAGAAATCACTATTGATGAATTAAAAGCTGGTATCCGTCGCGCAACAGTTAACGTAGAATTCTTCCCTGTACTTTGTGCTTCAGCATTTAAAAATAAAGGTGTTCAATTGGCTCTAGATGCTGTTATTGATTACCTACCAGCACCAACTGATGTTGCTGCTATTACAGGTATTATTCCTGAAACAGACGAAGAAGTTGCGGTTCCATCAGATGATGATGAGCCATTTGCAGCACTTGCATTTAAAGTTATGACTGACCCGTTTGTTGGTCGTTTAACATTCTTCCGTGTCTATTCTGGAACATTACAATCTGGTTCTTATGTCTATAATGCTACAAAAGGTAAACGTGAGCGTGTAGGACGTATCCTACAAATGCATGCGAACAGCCGAAGCGAAATTCCTGAGGTATTCTCTGGAGATATCGCTGCAGCAGTTGGATTGAAAGATACCGGTACAGGGGATACGCTATGTGACGAAAAACGTCATATCATCCTTGAAACAATGGAATTCCCAGAACCAGTTATCGAAGTTGCAATTGAGCCTAAATCAAAAGCAGACCAAGACAAAATGGGCGTAGCATTACAAAAACTATCTGAAGAAGATCCAACCTTCCGTGCACATACAAACGTAGAAACAGGTCAAACTGTTATTGCCGGTATGGGAGAGTTGCATTTGGATATCATCGTTGACCGTATGCTACGTGAGTTTAAGGTAGAAGCTTCTGTAGGTGCTCCACAAGTTTCATATCGTGAAGCATTCCGTAAGACTGTTCAAGCTGAAGGTAAATTCGTTCGTCAATCAGGTGGTAAAGGACAATTCGGACACGTTTGGATTGAATTTTCACCTAACGAAGAAGGCGCTGGCTTTGAATTCGAAAATGCAATCGTTGGTGGGGTTGTTCCTCGTGAATACGTCCCAGCAGTTGAAGCAGGTTTGAAAGACTCAATGGAAAATGGTGTTCTTGCTGGATATCCATTAGTTGACGTAAAAGCGAAGCTATATGATGGTTCTTACCATGATGTTGACTCGTCTGAAACAGCATTTAAGGTTGCTGCTTCTCTAGCATTGCGTAATGCTGCTAAGAAAGCTGACCCTGCTATTTTAGAACCGATGATGGCTGTAGAAATTACAGTTCCTGAAGAATATTTAGGAGATGTAATGGGACACGTAAGTGCACGTCGCGGACGTATCGAAGGTACAACTGCTCGTGGTAACGCACAAATCGTTAAAGGAAGTATTCCTTTATCAGAAATGTTTGGTTACGCAACAACAATTCGTTCAGCTACACAAGGACGCGGAACCTTTACAATGACATTTGATCATTACGAAGCAGTTCCAAAATCAATTCAAGAAGAAATCATTGAAAAAAGCGGTAAAAATGCTTAATCATTGTTTCTAATAAAAGATTGAAATATTGCAATTTGATGTCGCGGTCAGTATACTTTATAGTGATAGGCGACTCGAATTTGCAGTAGTCTATAAAATAAAACACATACTTATATTAGGAGGAAATTAATAATGGCTAAAGAAAAATTCGACCGTTCAAAACCCCATGTTAACGTTGGGACTATTGGACACGTTGACCACGGTAAAACAACTCTAACAGCAGCAATCACAACAGTTTTGGCTAAAAACTACGGTGGAGCAGCAGTTGACTACGCATCAGTAGATAACGCTCCAGAAGAAAGAGAACGTGGAATTACAATTAACACTTCTCACGTAGAATACGAAACACCTGCTCGTCACTATGCTCACGTGGACTGCCCAGGTCACGCGGACTACGTTAAGAACATGATTACTGGTGCTGCACAAATGGACGGCGCTATCTTAGTTGTATCTGCAGCTGATGGTCCAATGCCACAAACTCGTGAACATATCCTATTGTCACGTAACGTTGGTGTTCCATACATCGTTGTTTTCTTGAACAAAATGGACATGGTTGACGACGAAGAATTGCTTGAATTAGTAGAAATGGAAGTTCGCGATCTATTATCTGACTACGACTTCCCTGGTGATGACACTCCAGTTATTGCTGGTTCTGCATTGAAAGCTCTAGAAGGCGTTGAAGAATACGAAGCTAAAATCCTAGAATTGATGGAAGCTGTTGATACATACATTCCAAACCCAGTTCGTGATACAGACAAACCATTCATGATGCCAGTTGAGGACGTATTCTCAATTACTGGTCGTGGTACTGTAGCAACAGGACGTGTAGAACGTGGACAAATCAAAGTCGGAGACGAAGTTGAAATTGTTGGTATCGAAGAAGACGTTAAAAAATCTACTGTAACTGGTGTAGAAATGTTCCGTAAATTGTTGGATTACGCTGAAGCTGGCGACAACATTGGTGCATTGCTACGTGGTGTTCAACGTGATGACATTCAACGTGGACAAGTACTTGCTAAACCAGGTACAATCACACCGCATACTAAATTTACAGCTGAAGTTTATGTACTATCTAAAGAAGAAGGCGGACGTCATACTCCATTCTTCTCAAACTACCGCCCACAATTCTATTTCCGTACAACTGACGTAACTGGTGTTGTTGAGTTACCAGAAGGCGTGGAAATGGTTATGCCTGGCGATAACGTAAAAATGCAAGTTGAATTAATTCACCCAATCGCTATTGAAGACGGAACTCGTTTCTCAGTTCGTGAAGGTGGACGTACAGTAGGATCCGGCGTTGTTTCTACTATCGACGGCTAATTAATACGAATTTAAACAGATAGAGAGTACGCTCTCTATCTGTTTTTTTATGTTGTAAAACAACTATAAAAAAGTCCCATAAATATCATTTCTACTATATAAAGAGGCATATAAAATTAATTAAACATTTATAAATAAAAAGACTTGCAAAAGTATTCAATACCCTGTATACTAATCAAGTGTGAAATTACGAAAGTAACAAACACAAGTGGTCTCAGCTTTTGGGACTCTAGCTAAGAAACGAGAGGTTGCGACACGCCCGGACGCTTTGCCACGGAGGGCGAGGCCGGTTAAATTTTCGTGGAGCTAGTCTTATGATTTACATATGACGAAGGAGGGAAATAACATGGCAAAACAAAAAATTCGTATTCGCTTAAAAGCTTACGAACACCGCGCACTAGATCAATCAGCAGACAAGATTGTGGAAACGGCTAAAAGAACAGGAGCTTCTGTTTCAGGTCCAATTCCATTGCCTACTGAAAGAGAATTGTATACAGTGATTCGTTCACCACATAAATATAAAGATTCACGTGAGCAATTCGAGATTCTAACGCACAAACGTTTGATTGATATCATCAACCCAACAAGTAAAACCGTTGATGCATTGATGAAACTAGATTTACCATCTGGCGTAGACATCGAAATCAAACTATAGTTTATGATTAACCCAAAATTTTAAAAAACTAAAAACAACGGAGGTGTTACCATGACCAAAGGAATCTTAGGCAAAAAAGTAGGTATGACGCAATTCTTTACTGAAAATGGTGAACTAGTACCAGTAACAGTGATCGAAGCTACTCCAAACGTAGTTCTACAAGTTAAAACAGTAGAAACTGATGGATACGAAGCAATTCAATTAGGTTACCAAGATAAACGTGAAGTTTTGACAAACAAACCTGCTAAAGGTCATGCAGCAAAAGCAAAAACTGCCCCTAAGCGCTTCATTAAGGAATTCAAAGATGTTGAGCTGGGAGAGTACGAAGTAGGAAAAGAAATTACAGTAGATGTATTTCAAGCAGGAGACATCATTGATGTCACTGGTACATCTAAAGGACACGGTTACCAAGGCGTAATTAAACGTCATGGCCAATCTCGTGGACCAGAAACACACGGTTCTCGTTACCACCGTCGCCCTGGTTCAATGGGTGGCGCATCTGATCCATCACGCGTTTTCAAAGGGAAAAAGCTTGCTGGTCAAATGGGTGGCGATCGTACAACGATTCAAAACTTAGAAATTGTTAAAGTAGATGTAGAGAACAACGTAATCCTTATTAAAGGAAACGTACCTGGATCTAAAAAATCACTAATCGAAATTCGTTCAGCTCATAAAGCTGCTAAATAAATATTCTAGAAAGGAGGAGCGAGAAATATGCCTAACGTAAGTTTATTTAAACAAGATGGTACAACAAATGGTGAGGTAACATTAAACGAAGATATCTTCGGTATCGAACCAAACGAAAGCGTCATTTTTGATGCAATTATTATGCAACGTGCTTCATTAAGACAAGGAACACACGCAGTTAAAAACCGTAGCGCCGTACGCGGTGGTGGTCGTAAACCATGGCGTCAAAAAGGAACAGGTCGTGCACGTCAAGGATCTATCCGTTCACCACAATGGGTTGGCGGTGGCGTTGTCTTCGGACCAACACCTCGTTCTTACCAATATAAATTAAACAAAAAAGTTCGTCGTTTAGCTCTTAAATCAGCACTTTCACAAAAAGTTGCTGAAGGAAACTTGATTGTATTGGATCAATTAACTTTCGACGCACCAAAAACAAAAGAATTTGCAAAAGTGTTAACGAACTTAAATGTTGACTCCAAAGTATTAGTAGTTATGGATACGGATAACGACTTCGCAACATTGTCAGCACGTAACCTACCTAATGTTACTGTATTGGGAGAAAACGGTCTGAATGTATTAGATATTGTATCTAACAACAAACTAGTTCTAACACAAGCTGCTCTTTCTAAGGTAGAGGAGGCTCTTCAATAATGGAATTACACGATATCATTTTACGTCCCGTAATTACTGAAGCTTCCATGCTTGTAATGGACGATAAAAAATATACCTTCGAAGTAAACGTTCGTGCGAACAAAACTCACGTGAAACAAGCAGTTGAAAAAGTGTTTGGAGTAGAAGTTGAGAAAGTTAACATTATGAATGTACGCGGCAAATTGAAACGTATGGGCAGACATCAAGGCTATACAAAGAAACGTCGTAAAGCAATCGTGACTTTGACTGAAAGTTCAAAAGGAATCGAACTATTCGACGAAGAATAAGAACTATTTAATTACCTACATTAATACATAGGAGGGAAAACAACGTGGCGATTAAGAAATACAAACCTACCACAAACGGCCGTCGTAATATGACAGGTTCTGATTTCGCAGAAATTACGAAAACAACACCTGAAAAAACTTTGTTAGAAAAAAATAACAAACATGCCGGTCGTAATAACCAAGGTAAAATCACTGTCCGTCACCAAGCTGGTGGACATAAACGCTCGTACCGTATTATCGATTTCAAACGTAACACTGACGGAGTAGTCGGAACTGTTGCGTCTGTTGAATACGATCCAAACCGTACAGCTAATATCGCATTAATTCATTACTCAAACGGTGTTAAAACATATATCATTGCACCTAAAGGGATTCAAGTTGGTCAAAAAATCGAATCAGGGGAAAATGTTGATATCAAAGTAGGGAATGCATTACCATTGGTAAATATTCCAGTTGGTACTTTCATTCACAACATTGAAATGAAACCTGGTAAAGGTGGACAATTGATTCGTTCAGCTGGTACTTCAGCACAAGTTTTAGGACAAGAAGAAAAATACACACTCGTTCGTTTGAATTCAGGCGAAGTACGTATGATTTTTTCAGCTTGTCGTGCTACAATTGGTACAGTTGGTAACGAACAACACGAATTAATCAACATTGGTAAAGCAGGACGTAACCGTTGGTTAGGTAAAAGACCTACTGTACGTGGATCTGTTATGAACCCGAATGATCACCCACACGGTGGTGGTGAAGGTAAAGCACCAATCGGACTTACATCTCCAAGATCTCCATGGGGCAAACCTACAATTGGTATGAAGACTCGTAATAAAAAAGCTAAGTCAAGCAAGCTAATTGTTCGTGGACGTAAAAAATAAATCGTAACTTGATATGAAATGAAGAGATTTGGAAGGAGGCTTCACCATGAGTCGTAGCTTGAAAAAAGGACCTTTCGCTGATGAGCATCTTATGAAAAAAGTTGAAGTGGCAAGAAAGAGCGAGAAGAAACAAGTTGTTAAAACTTGGTCACGTCGTTCAACAATCTTCCCACAATTCATTGGCCTAACAATCGCAGTATATGATGGAAGAAAACACGTTCCAGTTTATATCCAAGAGGATATGGTTGGACACAAATTGGGAGAATTCGCTCCTACAAGAACATATCGTGGACATGCATCAACCGATAAGAAAACAGGACGTCGTTAATTACGAGGGGAGGAATAAACATGGCAGAACAAATCACAGCTGCAAGAGCAACTGCTAATACTGTTCGCATCGCACCTCGTAAGGTTCGACTAGTAGTGGATCTTATCAGAGGGAAAAGTATTGGAGAAGCAATTTCTATTTTAAAATTGACACCACGTGGTGCTTCACCAGTAGTGGAAAAAGTTTTAATGTCAGCTATTGCAAACGCAGAACATAATTATGATTTAGATATTGAAAACTTGGTAGTAAGTGAAGCTTATGTTAACGAGGGTGCAACTATGAAACGTTTCCGCCCACGTGCAAAAGGTTCAGCTTCACCAATCATGAAACGTACGAGCCACATTACAGTTGTGGTATCAGAAAAGAAGGAGGGATAATCTGTGGGTCAAAAAATTAATCCAATCGGAATGCGTATAGGCATTATTCGTGACTGGGATGCAAAATGGTACGCAGAGAAAGACTTCGCTAATTTCTTACATGAAGACTTGAAAATTCGTGAATATATTGCTAAAAACCTTAGCGAATCTTCAGTTTCACGTGTTGAAATTGAACGTGCTGCTAACCGTGTTAACATTTCTATTCACACTGCTAAGCCAGGTATGGTTATTGGTAAAGGTGGATCTGAAGTTGAAAAACTACGTAAAAACCTTAACGCTCTAACTAACAAACGTGTTCATATTAATATTGTTGAAATTAAAAGAGCAGATTTGGACGCTAAACTTGTTGCAGAAGGAATTGCAAAACAACTTGAAAGTCGTGTTGCTTTCCGTCGTGCACAAAAACAAGCAATCCAACGTACAATGCGTTCAGGCGCTAAAGGTATCAAAACAATGGTATCAGGTCGTTTAAATGGAGCGGACATGGCTCGTAAAGAGGTTCACTCTGAAGGATCAGTTCCGTTGCATACATTACGTGCAGATATTGACTATGCATGGGAAGAAGCAGATACTACTTACGGAAAAATCGGCGTTAAAGTCTGGATTTATCGTGGAGAGGTATTACCAGCTCGTAAAGAAACACAGAAAGGAGGGAAATAATCAATGTTAGTACCTAAACGTGTAAAACACCGTCGTGAATTCCGTGGAAAAATGCGCGGAGAAGCAAAAGGTGGTAAAGAAGTTGCTTTTGGTGAGTACGGTTTACAAGCAGTAGGTTCAAGTTGGATCACAAACCGTCAGATTGAAGCAGCTCGTATTGCAATGACTCGTTACATGAAACGTGGTGGGAAAGTTTGGATTAAAATCTTCCCTCACAAATCTTATACATCTAAAGCTATTGGTGTTCGTATGGGTAAAGGTAAAGGTGCTCCAGAAGGTTGGGTTTCCCCTGTTAAACGTGGTAAAATCATGTTTGAAGTTGGCGGCGTTTCTGAAGAAGTAGCACGTGAAGCTTTACGTTTGGCATCACATAAATTGCCAATTAAAACAAAAATAGTAAAACGTACAGAAATTGGTGGTGAATCGAATGAAGGCTAATGAAATCAAAGAATTATCCACTGCTGAAATGATTGAAAAAGAAGCATCTTTCAAGGAAGAGCTTTTCAATCTACGATTCCAACTTGCTACGGGGCAACTTGAAAATACTGCCCGACTAAAAGAAGTTCGCAAATCAATTGCGCGCATTAAAACAGTTTTGCGTCAGCAAGAATTGCAAAATCAGTAATTCAGCAAAGGAGGAGACTAATAAATGACTGAAGAACGTAATCAACGTAAAGTCTACCAAGGTAAAGTTGTTTCCGATAAGATGGACAAAACAATTGTTGTAGAAGTATCTACATACAAAAACCATCCTACATACGGTAAACGTGTGCGCTATTCTAAAAAGTTTAAAGCACATGATGAAAACAACCAAGCTAAAATGGGTGACGTTGTAAAAATTATGGAAACTCGTCCGTTGTCCGCAACTAAACACTTCCGTTTGCTGGATATCGTAGAAGAATCTGTAATTATCTAATTTAAATTTGAAGTAATCCCTAATCCGGAAGGAGGAAACTGAAGTGATCCAAACAGAATCTCGTTTAAAAGTTGCCGATAACTCTGGTGCTAGAGAAGTTCTTGCAATCAAGGTATTGGGTGGCTCTGGACGTAAGTATGCTAATATTGGCGACGTTATTGTTGCATCAGTTAAACAAGCTACACCCGGTGGTGTTGTCAAAAAAGGTGAAATTGTTAAAGCTGTTATTGTTCGTACAAAATCAGGTGCTCATCGTAAAGATGGTTCATACATAAAATTCGATGAAAATGCATGTGTGATTATCCGTGACGACAAAAGCCCACGTGGAACACGTATCTTTGGACCAGTTGCTCGTGAATTACGCGATAGTAACTACATGAAGATTGTTTCCCTTGCTCCAGAAGTATTGTAATAAACCGTATTATTGAAGGAGGTGCAACAACTTATGCACGTAAAAGTTGGCGATAAAGTCAAAGTTATTACTGGAAAAGATAAAGGCAAAGAAGGCGTAATCCTTAAAACGTTGCCTAAAAAAGACCGTGTCATCGTAGAAGGCATCAACATAGTTAAGAAGCACCGTAAAGCTTCTCAAACAAACGCAACTGGCGGTATTCTTGAAGAAGAAGCTTCCGTTCACGTTTCAAACGTGATGCTAATCGATCCTAAAACTGGTGAACCAACAAAAGTGGGTTACAAAGTTGAAGACGGTAAAAAAGTCCGCTTTGCTAAGAAGACCGGCGAAGTTATCGGCTAATTATTTAAGAAGGGAGGATTTCGTTAAATGAACCGTTTGAAAGAAAAATACACTAAAGAAATTACACCATCAATGATGGAAAAATTTGGTTATACTTCAATCATGCAAGTACCTAAAGTTGATAAAATTGTTATTAACATGGGTGTTGGTGAAGCTGTTTCAAATGCTAAATCATTGGAAAAAGCTGTTGAAGAATTAACTTTGATCTCAGGTCAAAAACCAATTATCACATACGCAAAAAAATCAATCGCTGCATATCGTCTACGTGAAGGTATGGCTATCGGAACAAAAGTAACCCTACGTGGCGAAAGAATGTACGACTTCTTAGACAAACTAGTTACAGTTTCACTACCACGTGTGCGTGACTTCCGTGGTATCAGCAAGCGTTCCTTCGATGGACGTGGAAACTATACACTAGGTGTTAAAGAACAATTGATTTTCCCTGAAGTTGACTATGATAGAGTTGACAAAGTGCGCGGTATGGATATTGTTATTGTTACAACTGCAAACACAGATGAAGAATCAAAAGAAATGCTAACGCAATTAGGAATGCCATTCCAAAAATAATCGAAGGGAGCAATGTAAATGGCTAAAAAATCTATGGTCGCAAAAAGTGAACGCCCTGCTAAATTTTCTACTCAAGAACATTCACGTTGCCAACGTTGTGGACGACCACGTTCTGTTTACCGTAAGTTCAAATTGTGCCGTATTTGTTTGCGAGAACTAGCTTACAAAGGTCAAATCCCTGGTATGAAGAAAGCAAGCTGGTAATCAGCGATAACCCGTAAGAAGGAGGTAAAAGTTAATGGTTATGACAGATCCAATCGCAGATTTCCTTACTCGTATTCGTAATGCTAACATGGTTCGCCATGCGAGTCTTGAGGTACCTGCTTCTAACATGAAGTTGGAAATCGCAAAAATCCTTAAAAATGAAGGATTTATCAAAAACTACGATGTCATCGAAGATGACAAACAAAATGTTATTCGTGTATTCATGAAATATGGTGCAGATAACGAACGCGTTATTACTGGACTAAAACGTATTTCTAAACCAGGTTTGCGTGTATTCGCTAAAGCTGGCGATGTTCCGCGCGTATTAAACGGACTTGGAATCGCAATTGTATCAACATCTGAAGGTGTTTTTACAGACAAAGAAGCAAGAGCTAAAAACATTGGTGGAGAAGTATTGGCTTACGTTTGGTAATCCAATCTGATCCCATAAAAAAACAAGGAGGTGCAGCCCTGTGAGTCGTATTGGTAATAAACTAGTAGAAATCCCAGCTGGCGTAACCGTAACTCAAGATGGAAACACGATTGTTGTTAAAGGCCCTAAAGGCGAATTAACTCAAACATTCAGTGACTTGATTACAATTAATATTGAAGATAATATTGTAACTTTTACTCGTCCTAACGAAGAAAAGTTCACAAAGTCACTTCACGGAACAGTCCGTGCCCTATTTAACAATATGGTAGTAGGTGTTTCAGAAGGATTTAAGAAAGAACTAGACTTAGTTGGGGTTGGTTACCGTGCTCAATTACAAGGTAAAAAACTTGTATTGAACGTTGGTTACTCTCATCCCGTTGAATTTACTCCAGAAGAAGATGTACTTGTGGAAGTACCTTCAAACACTAAAATTGTTATTTCTGGCGTAAACAAAGAAAAAGTTGGCGCTCTAGCAGCTAACGTTCGTGGCGTACGTCCACCAGAGCCATATAAAGGCAAAGGGATTAAGTATGTTGACGAAATTATCCGCCGCAAAGAAGGTAAAACTGGTAAATAATTTCCAGTTATTATTTTTTGCAGCCTAAAAATTAAAATTAAAGAGGTGACAATTGTGATTACGAAACCAGATAAAAATAAAGTACGTCTATCTAGACATGCTCGTGTAAGAAGAAAAATTTCTGGTACTGCTTTGTGCCCACGCTTGAACGTATTCCGTTCTAATAAACACATCTACGCTCAATTAATTGATGACGTAGCGGGTGTGACGCTAGCAAGTGCCTCTAGTAAATTAGATGTAAAAGAAAATGGTACAAAAATAGAAGATGCAGCAGTTGTAGGTAAAGTTATTGCTGAACGCGCGAAGGAAAAAGGACTTGGAAAAGTTGTCTTTGACCGCGGTGGCTATCTATACCACGGCCGTGTACAAGCATTGGCTGAAGCTGCACGTGAAAACGGACTAGATTTCTAAGAAAAGGAGGATACCCACACATGGTATACATTGACCCATCAAATTTAGATTTAGAAGATCGCGTTGTTGCGATTAACCGCGTTACTAAAGTTGTTAAAGGTGGACGTCGTTTACGTTTTTCTGCTTTAGTAGTAGTTGGTGACAAAAATGGCCACGTTGGTTTTGGAACAGGTAAAGCTGCAGAAGTTCCTGAAGCAATTCGTAAAGCAATCGAATCTGCTAAGAAAAACTTGATTGAAGTCCCTACAGTTGGAACAACAATTCCTCATGCATCTGTTGGACGTTTTAATGGCGGACACGTTCTGTTGAAGCCAGCTCTATCCGGTTCTGGGGTTTCTGCTGGAGGTCCTGTACGTGCTATTGTTGAATTAGCAGGTATTGCTGACATCACATCCAAATCTCTAGGATCAAGCACACCAATCAACATGGTTCGCGCTACTGTTGACGGTTTAACACAATTAAAAAGAGTTGAGGAAGTTGCTGCATTACGTGGCAAATCCGTAGACGAAATTACAGGTTAAGGGGGATACACATAATGGCAGAATTAAAGATCACTTTAAAGCGCAGCGTGATTGGACGTCCTCAAAACCAAAAAGATACTGCAAAGGCTCTTGGCCTAAACAAAATTGGCAAGTCTGTTGTGAAACCTGTCAACGACGCAATCACTGGCATGGTTAAAACAATTAGCCATTTAGTCGAAGTTGAAGAAGTAAAATAACCAAATCAATAATGAAGGAGGTGCCCAAGAAATATGAAACTTCATGAATTGCAACCCGCAGAAGGTTCTCGTAAAGTACGTAACCGCGTTGGCCGTGGCTCATCATCTGGTAATGGTAAAACATCCGGACGTGGACATAAAGGTCAAAAAGCTCGTTCAGGTGGTGGAGTAAGACTAGGTTTTGAAGGTGGACAACAACCATTGTTCCGTCGTATTCCAAAACGTGGATTTACAAATATCAATAATAAAGAGTACGCAGTAGTTAACTTAGAAACATTAAATCGTTTCGAAGAAGGTACAGAAGTTACTCCAGCATTGTTAGTTGAAACAGGCGTTGTCCGTGATGAAAAATCCGGCATCAAAATTTTAGCTAAAGGTGCAATTGAGAAAAAACTATCTGTTAAAGCACATCAATTTTCAGAAGCAGCAAAAGAAGCAATTCTGGCTGCAGGTGGAACTGTTGAGGTGATCTAATGTTTAAACTTCTGAAAACAGCATTTCAGACTAAGGACATTAGGAATAGAATATTCTTCACCTTGTCTATGTTAATTGTGTTTCGAATTGGAACGCATGTAACTGTGCCAGGTGTTGATGCAGGCGCCATTAAAAATCTAGCAACAACTGGATTGTTTAGTTTACTAAATACTTTCGGTGGTGGAGCACTTAGTCAGTACTCCATTTTTGCTCTAGGTGTCTCACCATACATTACTGCTTCTATCGTTGTTCAACTTCTCCAAATGGATATCATTCCTAAATTTACAGAATGGTCGAAACAAGGGGACGTGGGTAGAAGAAAGTTGAATCAAACAACGAAATACATGGCTGTAGTACTTGCCTTTCTACAATCTATCGGTATTTCCATTGGTTTCAATCAATTATCCAATTTGGGATTGATTCGAGATCCTGGACTGTCAACCTACCTCACTATCGCTTTGATAATGACTGCTGGTTCGATGTTTGTTATCTTTATTGGTGACTCCATCACGCAGCATGGAATTGGTAATGGGACTTCTCTCATCATCTTTTCTGGTATTGTGGCACGTATCCCGAGCGACTTGGTAACCTTTTATCAAGATCGATTTGTTGATGCAGGAGACCAGCTAACAACCAACATTATTTTTGCAGCAGCTTTGCTTGTTGCAATCATTATGCTCGTAATTTTCGTAGTGTTTATTCAACAAGCTGAACGTAGAATTCCGATTCAATATTCAAAAAGAGCAACTGGATCAAACCAGGCAGCACATTTACCATTAAAAATTAACTCTGCTGGAGTTATCCCGGTAATATTTGCCAGCTCATTCATGATGACGCCGCAAACAATCTTAGGTTTTTTTGCAGCTAGTTCGAGTGAAACAACATGGTACACCGTGTTAAATACTATATTTAACTTCCGTGAGCCTATTGGAGCTGTCATTTACACAATCTTAATTGTTGTCTTCACGTATTTTTATGCTTTGATTCAGATTAATCCTGAAAAAATGGCAGAAAATCTACAAAGATCAGGTGCTTACATTCCAAGTGTACGCCCCGGAAGAGAAACAGAAGATTATATTACAGGTATGCTGATGCGTTTAAGTACGGTCGGTGCCGTGTTTCTAGGCTTGATTGCCCTGTTGCCAATTGTAGCATCATCATTATGGAACCTTCCAGACACATTAGCTCTTGGAGGAACTAGTCTATTAATTGTAGTGGGTGTCGCTTTAGATACTGCACGACAAATTGAAGGACGATTGGTGAAACGCAATTATCAAGGATTTATTCAATAGTAAGCTGTGTGTGGGGTAATGCCCCACTACCACAACTTGCATTTGTATAAGGAGGCGAAGAGATGAAGAAGAACCTGATTATTACAGGACTTCCCGGAGCAGGGAAAGGAACACAAGCAGAGCGTATTGTTGCAAAATATGAAATCCCTCATATATCAACAGGTGATATGTTTCGTGCTGCTATAAAAAATGAAACGGCATTAGGAATGTCAGCTAAATCTTTTATGGATAAAGGTGAATTAGTTCCTGATGAAGTTACAAATGGTATTGTGAAGGAACGCTTGCAAGAAGCAGATACTATGAATGGCTTTTTACTTGATGGGTTCCCTAGAACAATGGATCAAGCGATTGCTTTAGATCAAATTATGACTGAATTAAATCGAGAGATTGACGCAGTCATTAACATTGATGTGAATCCTGAAGTATTAATGGCCCGCTTGACAGGTAGAATCATTTGCCGCAACTGTGGCGCTACTTATCACATTATAAATCACCCACCAAAAGTAGCAGGGGTATGTGATCGATGTGGCAGCACTGATTTGTACCAAAGAGAAGATGACAAACCTGAAACAGTGGAAAATCGTATTCGCATTAACCAAGAACAATCCGCACCCATTTTAGAATTTTATTCTAAAAAAGGATTACTCCATACTGTTGATGGTGAAATTGGAATTGATAACGTGTTTGTTGAGATCCAAGAAATCATTGAATAGACAAGAGTAAGGCGTGTTTTTGTTAAACATTATCTTTGCAATAGCTGTTTATTATGCTATAATATAGCAGTTAGTGTAAAATAAATGCAACGACAAGACATACTTAATCAGGTCAGCAGAATGTGAGGAGGTATAAAAATGGCGAAAGATGATGTCATTGAAATTGAAGGAATAGTCGCTGAAACTTTGCCAAATGCAATGTTTAAGGTTGAACTTGAAAACGGCCATATTGTGCTTGCACATGTGTCTGGAAAAATCCGGATGAACTACATCCGTATTCTGCCTGGAGATAAAGTAACGGTGGAATTATCCCCGTACGATCTTACACGCGGCCGTATCACATATCGTTTCAAATAATGCCACTCCATCATTTTAAAGGAGGAAATAAGAATGAAAGTTAGAGCATCAGTAAAGCCTATTTGTGAAAAATGTAAAGTCATTCGCAGAAACGGCCGTGTTATGGTGATTTGCGAAAATCCTAAACACAAACAACGCCAAGGATAATAACAAGGAGGTGCCATTCAATGGCTCGTATCGCTGGAGTAGATATTCCGCGTGACAAACGCATCGTTATCTCATTAACATATATTTTCGGAATCGGAAATACAACAGCTCAAAAAGTTTTGGCTGCTGCAGACGTTTCAGAAGAAACTCGTGTTCGTGACCTAACAAACGATGAATTAGATCGCATTCGTTCAGAAGTGGATAAACTAAAAATCGAAGGTGACTTACGTCGTGAAGTCAGCTTAAACATCAAACGTTTGATGGAAATCGGTTCTTATAGAGGTGTTCGTCACCGTCGTGGTTTGCCAGTTCGTGGACAAAACACAAAAAATAATGCACGTACCCGTAAAGGTCGCGCAAAAGCAATCGCTGGTAAGAAAAAATAAGAATAAGTGAAGGAGGTTAAAACTTCATGGCTAAAAAAGTATCACGCAAACGTCGTGTAAAAAAGAATATTGAGTCAGGTGTAGCACACATTCGTTCTACATTTAACAACACTATCGTTATGATTACTGACGTTCATGGAAATGCTATTTCATGGTCATCAGCAGGAGCGTTAGGCTTTAGAGGTTCTCGTAAATCTACACCATTTGCAGCACAAATGGCAGCAGAAGCAACAGCAAAAGTAGCAATGGAAAACGGAATGAAGACTGTAGAAGTTGCAGTTAAAGGTCCTGGTTCAGGACGTGAATCAGCAATCCGTGCTCTTCAAGCTGCAGGATTGGAAGTTACAGCTATTCGTGATGTTACTCCTATTCCTCACAATGGATGCCGTCCACCGAAACGTCGCCGGGTATAATTTTATCCAGATGGTATATCGAAATGGCCTCACTAGGATGAACGACCGTTTTGAAAGGGGTATATTGACATATGATCGAAATTGAAAAACCAAGAATTGAAACGATTGAGATCAGCGAAGATGCTACATTTGGCAAATTCGTTGTAGAACCACTTGAACGGGGATATGGGACAACGCTTGGTAACTCATTACGTCGTATTCTCTTGTCTTCTTTACCAGGTACTGCTGTATCTACCATTCAAATTGATGGTGTCCTGCATGAATATTCAGCAATTGAAGGTGTGTTAGAAGATGTTACACAAATCGTCTTAAACATAAAACAATTAGCTTTGAAATTCTTTACCTCAGAAGATAAGACAATTGAAATTGATGTAAAAGGTCCAGCAGTCGTAACTGCAGCGGATATCAATCACGATAGTGATATAGAAGTATTAAACCCTGATTTATACATTTGTACTGTAGCTGAAGGCGCACATTTTCATGTACGTATGGACGCGAAAAACGGTCGCGGTTATGTTCGTTCTGAACACAACAAAACAGAGAATATGCCAATTGGTGTTATCCCTGTAGATTCGATTTTCACGCCTGTTAAAAAGGTCAACTACCAAGTTGAGAATACACGTATTGGTCAACAAAACATGTATGACAAACTAACGTTAGATGTTTGGACAGATGGTTCCGTTAATCCGGAAGAAGCCCTCAGTCTAGCAGCTAAAATCCTTACAGAACATTTAAACATTTTCGTTAACCTTACTGATGAAGCTCGCAAGGTAGAGGTAATGGTTGAAAAAGAGGAAACTCAAAAAGAGAAAATGCTTGAAATGACTATCGAAGAACTCGATCTTTCTGTTCGTTCATACAACTGTTTGAAACGTGCAGGAATCAACACAATTCAAGAATTGACTGAAAAGTCAGAAGCAGAAATGATTAAAGTGCGTAATCTCGGACGTAAATCACTCGATGAAGTTAAAAATAAATTAACTGAATTAGATTTAGGTTTACGCCAAGAGGACTAGTACTGCAACAAAGGAGGATTACCAGAAATGGCTTATCGTAAATTAGGACGTACAAGTTCACAAAGAAAAGCTATGCTACGCGATTTAACTACTGATTTAATTATCAACGAACGTATCGTAACAACTGAAGCTCGCGCTAAAGAAGTTCGTAAAACAGTTGAAAAAATGATTACACTAGGTAAACGTGGCGACATCGCTTCTCGTCGTGCAGCAGCTAAATTTGTTCGCAACGAAATGGCAGATGTCCGTGAAGAAGACGAAGAAATCGTTGTTGAAAGTGCATTACAAAAACTTTTCAATGGCTTGGCAGAGCGTTATACTGACCGTCAAGGTGGATACACACGTATTCTTAAAACAGAAGCACGCCGCGGTGACGCAGCGCCAATGGTTATCATTGAATTCGTTTAATAATAAACATTTTCAGATGAAAAGAGCGTTATGATGATGACTTCTTCCGAAAGGTTGAGAATGTCGAGTCTAGCTCGTGGACCCTTACGAAAATTTTTGAATTTTCGTAAGCGGCTCACCATTTGATTGTGAGAAGAGATGGACAACAAGTTCAGCTCTATTTTTTTTTCTAACTATAATCTCCCGTTCAACGAGGTTAAAAGTGAGGCGAACGCCTCACTTTTTTTTGTGAATTTTTTTAGGGAACGAACGGTATTCGTTTACTTTGTAATGCATTTTACTAGTCTTTACAGTATACTAGATAGGTGACAAATGCTTTATTAAGTAGGGCATTCATCTATAAAATACGGATAGATTAATGTATGAAGGAAGTAGGATTAACGATGATGGAAGAAATGGTTCAATTAAAAAATATTTCATTTACTTATTCTGAAGAAGACTTACGTCCTGCTCTTAATGATGTTTCTTTTTCAATTAATAGAGGTGAGTGGATTGCAATCATTGGTCCCAATGGATCGGGTAAATCAACCTTAGCAAAAACGATTAACGGTTTAATTGAGGCGAGCGTGGGTCAAGTGATTATTGATGGCATCACATTGACTGAGGAGACCGTATGGGACATTCGTACAAGAGTTGGTATGGTTTTTCAAAACCCTGATAATCAGTTTGTCGGATCAACGGTTCAAGATGACGTTGCCTTTGGATTAGAGAATATTGGTGTACCACGAGAAGAAATGTTGAAGCGCGTAGAAGATGCCGTCAAAACGGTTAATATGCACGAGTTTATGGATAAAGAACCAGCGCGCTTATCAGGTGGACAAAAGCAACGGGTTGCGATTGCCGGTATAATTGCTTTAGCCCCTGAAATCATTATTCTAGATGAGGCTACTACTATGTTAGACCCCAAAGGACGAAAAGAAGTTATCCAAACCATTCAAAAATTGAAAGCAGAACGTAACTTGACGGTTATATCGATTACACATGATATTGATGAGGCAGCACAAGCCAACCGTATTTTTGTAATGCAAGAGGGGCATTTAGAACGAATTGGGCGTCCTGAAGAAATATTTGCAGTCGGAGCTGATATTATTAATATGGGGTTAGACATTCCCTTCCCTGAAAAACTCAAATACCAATTATCGCGTCAAGGTTTAAAAGTACCGGAGGGCTATTTAACCGAGGAAGGGATGGTGGAGTGGTTATGGACATTACTCTCAAAGAAGTAGGGTATTCTTATGGAGCAGGCACGCCTTTTGAGAGCCGCGCCCTCTATGATGTTAACCTCGCTATACCTGAGGGCGGGTATACGGCTTTAATTGGTCATACAGGCAGCGGAAAGTCTACAGTGATTCAACACCTCAATGCCTTGTTAAAACCCACTAAAGGCACTGTAACGATTGGTGACCGAGTTATTAACAACAAAACCAACAATAAAAATTTGAAATACATCCGGCAAAAAGTAGGGATTGTTTTTCAATTTCCTGAATCGCAATTATTTGAAGAAACGATTGCGAAAGATATTGCTTTTGGACCGATGAACTTTGGTGCTTCTGAAGAAGAAGGACTCGCTTTAGCCAAGGAAACACTGCCTTTAGTAGGTTTGGACGAATCTTTCCTTGAACGCTCTCCTTTTGATTTATCAGGTGGACAAATGCGTCGTGTTGCCATAGCCGGTGTTTTAGCAATGAAACCAGAAGTACTTGTTTTAGACGAGCCAACAGCTGGTCTGGATCCAGCTGGGCGGCGTGAGATTATGACCATGTTTAAAAGGTTACACGATGAAAAAGGTATTACTATCGTTTTAGTTACCCACCAGATGGATGACGTTGCTACCTACGCCGATCATGTCATCATCATGGAAAAAGGGACAGTCGTTAAAACAGGGACGCCAGAAGAGATATTTAAGCATGCTGAATGGCTCCAAGAAAAACAGTTGGGCTTACCAGCATCCCTCCAGTTTTTACAAACTTTTACACAAGAAACTGGTATTGATTTTGCCGAACAACATCCCTTAGGAACAAGTAAATTGGCTGCAGCAATTATTGCCAAATTGAAAGAAGGTGGCCAAGATGCTTGAGAAAATGCTGTTTGGTCGCTATATACAAGGGGATTCGATTGTACATCGATTAGACCCTCGAACTAAATTAATTGGTACGTTCTATTTTATTATTGTTATTTTTCTAGCTAATAACTTTTGGAGTTACTTGGCGATGACTCTGTTTACCTTCCTATGTGTTTATTTATCAGATATTCCGTTTAAGGTATTCATAAATGGTGTAAAACCTCTTATTTGGCTCATTTCTTTTACGGTTATTTTGCAGATACTATTTACTACCGGTGGAACCACATACTTTAGTTTTGGAATCTTAAATATTACTTCTTTTGGATTGATGAACGGGGCTTTTATTTTTATGCGTTTTGTGCTGATTATTTTTATGTCCACCTTGCTTACATTAACGACAATGCCGATATCCTTAACCGATGCCATCGAATCACTGCTAGGTCCTTTGAAACGATTTAAAGTTCCCGTACACGAGTTAGCGCTTATGTTGTCCATAGCACTCCGGTTTGTTCCAACCTTAATGGATGAAGCATCAAAGATTATGAATGCACAACGGGCTCGTGGTGTTGATTTTGGGGAAGGAAATATTATTCAACAAATGAAAGCTGTCACCCCAATCCTAGTACCACTCTTTGTCAGTTCGTTTAACCGTGCTGATGAGCTCGCAAATGCGATGGAAGCACGTGGTTATAAGGGTGGGGAAGGCAGAACAAAGTACCGAGAGTTAGATTGGAAGGTGCGTGATTCACTCGCTATCCTTGCGTTTGTGGTCTTAACTTTTGTTTTACTTTATATTAGAAATTAATTTTGAAAGGATTGTCATATGTCAACCCAACGTTATAAATGTCTAGTCCAATATGATGGCACCAACTATGTGGGCTATCAAATTCAAATAAATGGGAAAAGTGTTCAAGAAGAAATCGAAAAAGCCTTGAAGAAGATGATGAAAGGCCAGACTATTAAGATTACTGCATCTGGTCGGACGGATTCTGGCGTTCACGCACTAGGACAGGTGATTCATTTCGATTTACCTATTTCCATTAAACCAGAATCCTTACGACTCGCCGTCAATAGTATGTTGCCGGCGGACATTTCTATTAAACAAGTCGAAAAGGTAGTGGATGATTTCCATGCGCGTTATTCCGCCAAAGGGAAAAAATACATTTATCGGGTCGACTTAAATCGGTTTGCGGATCCTTTCAAACGCTTCTATACCCTACACCACCCTTACCGCATGAACGAAGATAATCTCGCTCTAGCTTTATCAAAACTAGAAGGAGAGCATGACTTCACGAGTTTTTGCTCGACAAGAACCGATAAAGAAAATTTGGTGCGAACCGTTTACGTGGCTAAAGTTGAACGAGACGAAGCGAATAACGAGTTAGTTTTTACCTTTATTGGAAATGGTTTTTTATATAATATGATTCGTATTTTCGTAGGGACTTGTTTGCAAATAGCAGATGGACTTAAAAAACCAGAAGAAATCGATCGGCTGCTTGAAGTGAAAGATCGCAACGCAGCAGGACCAACAGCATCCGGAAAAGGTCTGTATCTCGTAGACGTTTACTATGATGAAAGTTTCAAAGAAAATCTTTAATCACAAGTAAAGGAGGAGTTACAGATGAATAAGAAAGAAAAAATGTTAGCATTAATAAAGAATAAGCAATCCGGTGGAAAATCAAAAAATATCAATGTCCCAAAAAATGACGCAAAATTCATGCGTAAAGGACCGAAAATATATAATAAGTAAGAGTAATTGAATTTATGGTAAATTATGAAGTACTTTCCCCTTGGGAGAGTGCTTTTTTTATTTAAACATCTAAAAAAGAAATATCTTTTATTTTTATGTTGCAAAAAGAAATCCCTTCCTTTATAATGTAAACGTATTCAGATTTAAGGGAATAGATATGAAAAACCTGCCAAAGGAGAAGTCTATGACTAAAAAATTAGGGCTAACGCTACAAATCAAAACGAACTATAACCAACTGACTAAGGCAGAAAAGAAAGTAGCAGACTTTATTCTCGCTAATACTGAAAAGGTAGTCTATTTATCCATTACGGATTTAGCCGATGAATGTACGGTAGGTGAAACAAGTGTTTATCGCTTTTGTAGAACAATGGGCTTCCAAGGTTACCAAGAGTTTAAAATGCAACTTGCTTTATATTTAGCATCCGAAGAAAATAACGAACGTACACACAATCTGAGTAAGATCGAAGATGTCATCAGGCAAAAACACATTCAAGCGACAGAGGAATCTTACCAATTACTTGATTCCAACATGCTAGAACAAATCGTTAATATGATGGAAGAATCCAATAATATTTACTTTTTCGGTGTCGGTGACAGCTTACAGATGGCTCAAGATGCTTGGAATCGCTTTATACGAATTACTAATAAAGTCAATATTATCCCAGATCCTCATATGCAAGCGATGGCGATTGCTTTAGCGTCACCAAAAGATTTACTCGTTTTATTTTCTTATTCTGGCGCCACAAAAGATATTGTACACATAGCTGAAAAAGCAAAAGAAGCAGGGGTAAAGGTAGTGTGTATTACGAGCTTTAAACAATCACCCTTAATGACTTATGTGGATGCTTTCTTACTTTGTGGTACGAAGGAATCACCATTAGAAGGTGGTTCTGCTTCGGTAAAAATCGGTCAATTATTCTTAATTGATTTGCTCTTCCAAACTTACTATAGCCGAAACAAAGAAGTAAGTGTGGAGAACCACCGCAAAAGTACCAAGGCTGTCGTGGATAAATTATTTTAAAAACGTTAATCATTTCTTTATTATGGGGCAAATGAAAGGGGGTGCAAATAATAAACAGATCAACTCCATAATGAATTAAAAAATAAAATCTTATTAAAAAACTAAAAAAATAGTAATCAAAGGAGATTATAATAATGAGAGACTTAAACAAATACAAAGGTGTTATTCCTGCTTTTTATGCTTGCTACGATGATCAAGGAGAAATCAGTCCAGAAAGAGTACAAGCTCTAACAAAATTCCATATTGAAAAAGGCGTTAAAGGTGTTTATGTAAACGGTTCTTCTGGTGAATGTATTTACCAAAGTGTTGCAGACCGTAAAGTTGTTTTAGAAAACGTTGTGGAAGCAGCAGAAGGCAAATTGACCATTATCGCTCATGTGGCATGTAACAACACACGCGATAGTATTGAATTAGCAAAACATGCTGAAAAATTAGGCGTGGATGCCATTGCAGCTATTCCACCTATCTACTTCCGTCTACCAGAATACGCAATTGCAAAATACTGGAATGACATGAGTGATGCAGCGCCTGAAACAGATTTTATTATTTATAATATTCCACAACTAGCAGGCGTTAATTTAACACCAGCTCTTTATGAAGAAATGCGTAAAAACCCACGCGTTATCGGTGTTAAAAATTCTTCTATGCCAGTTCAAGATATTGAAACTTTCGCATCAGCAAGCGGTGACGATTATATCGTCTTTAACGGACCAGATGAGCAATTCCTAGGTGGCCGTATTATGGGCGCAAATGGTGGAATTGGTGGAACTTATGGTGCAATGCCAGAATTGTTCCTAGCATTAGATGAATTAATTAAAAACAAAGAGCTAGAAACTGCTAAAGAATTACAATATGCGATTAACCGTATTATTAGTAAACTTGTTTCTGGTCACGGGAATATGTATGGTATGATCAAAGAAGTTTTACGTATCAACGAAGACCTTGACTTAGGTTCTGTACGTGAGCCGCTACCAGCTCTTGTAGAAGACGATCTAGCAATCGCTAAAGAAGCAGCAGAAATGATTACAGAAACAATCAAAAAATACGTTAAATAATAAAGCAATGGATCCCCTTATCAGGTAAGAAATCCTGATAAGGGGATTTCTTATTTAGTGTAATTTTTAAAATAAAAAAATCTTTGTAACCATTTGACAAAAACGGATATATGAAGTATTATATAAGACGGTATTGTTTGCCCCACAAGAGCCCCGGAAACTCAGATGGATCAAACATTCAGATAAGAGAATATGGAGGAAATGAACGTGCGTACAACATACATGGCTAAGACCAACGAAATCGAACGCAAATGGTACGTAATCGATGCAACAGACGTTCCTATGGGACGTATTTCATCAATTGCAGCATCAATCTTGCGTGGTAAAAACAAACCAACTTATACTCCAAATGTGGATACAGGTGACTTTGTTATCATCATTAATGCAGATAAAGTTAAACTAACAGGTAAAAAAGCAACAGATAAAATCTATTCTCGCCACTCAGGCTATATCGGTGGACTAAAACAAATTTCTGCTGGAGAATTGCGTGCTAAGAATTCTCGTCGTCTAATGGAATATTCTATTAAAGGAATGCTTCCAAAAGGACCACTAGGTTCTGACCAATTTAGAAAACTACATGTGTATGGTGAAGAAACTCACCCACATGCAGCACAACAACCAGAAGTTTTAGATATCACTAACCTAATTTAAGGAGGGAATATAAATGGCACAAGCACAATATATCGGCACTGGTCGCCGTAAAAACTCAACTGCTCGCGTACGTCTTGTACCCGGAACAGGAAAAATTATTTTCAACAAGAAAGATATGGAAGAATATATCCCATTCCCTTACTTGTACGAAGTAATCAAACAACCATTAAACATTACTGATACACTAGGAAGCTATGACATCTACGTTAACGTTAACGGTGGTGGCTTTACAGGACAAGCTGGAGCAGCTCGTCACGGGATTTCTCGTGCCCTACTTACAGTAGATCCAGACTTCCGCGCACCGCTTAAAGCAGCCGGTCTTCTAACACGTGACCCACGTATGGTAGAACGTAAGAAGCCAGGTTTGAAAAAAGCGCGTAAAGCAGGACAATTCTCAAAACGTTAATATTATTTATATATCAACATTCAAGGGGCTGGGAAAAAACTGAGTCTCTGAATAAAGAAAAGAGGCTGGGACAAAACCTAGCTAAAAAGCAGCCCGGAAGTTTTTCTTCCGGGCTGCTTTGTTATTGGTATAAAAAAAGAAAGCCACCTAGTATAATGTAAATAACGACAAATACATTCAGGAGGGGCTTTCTTATGTATAAAAAATATAACACAAACCAAACCACTTTACCATTGGAATTATCCGCTTTGCTTCCCCAAGACCATCTTGTTTTTGTTATCGATGAATTTATTGAATCGTTAGATTGGTCTGCCTATCCTTTATTCGAGGCTTCCGAAGGAAGGCCTGGTTATCACCCGCGTTTGCTTATCAAGGCTTTGTTATTCGCTTACTCGGAAGGTATCTTCTCGGGACGGAAAATGGAAAAGACGATGTTGGAGAACATCGCTATGATGTGGTTGGTAAGCCAAGAAACGATTTCCTACCGTACAATCAACCGGTTTCGGTCATCACTGTTTTGCCAAAATCTGTTACCGGAATTGTTTGCGGAATTTGCTGCGAAACTGAAGACAGAAAATATGGTCACGATGGAAACCCTCTTCGTTGATGGCACGAAAATTGAAGCAAATGCCAATAAGTTTTCTTTTGTCTGGAAAAAGGCCATTGAGAGATACAAAGCTTCCCTTAAAGAAAAGGCGATGCAGTACTTTAAGGAAGAAATTCAACCATTGGTTGACCAAGCCATGCAGATTGATGATTCTGATGAACAGTCCACCGCTGAGTTGGAAGAAATTGCCACTATCATTGAGCAAGAAATTCAAGACCTGTCTAGTGACATCGAGGCGAATCCAGTTAAAGGGAAAAACCCTAAAAAGCAAAGACGACGGACGCTAAAGAAACACTTGCGTAAATTGGTCAATGACTTTATTCCACGTAAGAAAAAATATGCGGCGTATGAAGAAGTTTTTGAGGATCGGAACAGCTTCTCAAAAACGGATACCGACGCTACGTTTATGCGAATGAAAGATGACTATATGCAAAATGGACAACTTAAGGCAGGATACAATATTCAAATTGGTACTGAAAACCAATTCGCTTTGGCCGTCGGGTGTTTCCTAATCCTACGGATACGCGGACACTCATCCCTTTTGTAGATTCCTTGACCATTTTACCGAAGACCATTGTAGCTGATGCTGGATATGGCAGTGAGGGAAACCTGGATTACTTGGACCAAATTGATGTGGAACACCTTATCAAATATAATGCGTTTGATAAAGAACAAAAGCGTAGTTATAAATCATCAGATAAAAACAGAAAAAATTGGGAGTATGTGGCGGAAGAAAATTATTTTGTCCATCCGGATGGTACGAAATATTATTTCAGCCATATCAGCCGCAAGAAGAACACGAGTGGTTTCGTTCAGATAATCCATGTATATAAACCGACTAATCCGGAAGAAGCCCCCCAAAAATCATTTAACTATAATTGGCACTATGAGGAATTAAAAGAACAAGAAACGAGTAAGCTTTTATCGCCCGAAGGGTCTCGGATTTTTGCACAACGCAAAATCGATGTTGAGCCTGTTTTTGGCCAGATAAAGGCTAATTTGGGTTTCACTCGATTCCATTTACGTGGAAAAGAAAAGGTAAAAGTTGATATTGAATTGGCCTTGATGGCCAATAACTTGAGAAAATATAATCTAAGGAAGGCTAGTTAACAGAATTACGCGACTTTTTAATACAAAACCAAAAAGATGATTGAGTTTTTTGAACTCATTCATCTTTTTGGTTAGCTGAGATATTTTGTCCCAGCCTCTTTGTATTAAATAAACAAGTACTATCTATATTAACTACAGAAACGGGTAACAACAGCAGCCATTGCTTTTGCAGAGAGCAAGAGGCTATCTTCATTAATAACAAATTTTGGATGATGGTGGGGATAGTCTTTTCCGTTAGATGGTTTAGCTCCTACATAGAAAAAGCTACCTGGTTTTTCTTTTAAATAATAAGCAAAATCTTCTGATGGTGGCTGCGGTTCTGCTTCTAAGATTTCAGCTATCTCAGCTTCCACAAGAGCTTGTTTTACCGCTTCTGTTATTTCTGGATCATTGTATAAGACTGGATAATCATGAGAATAGGTAAGTTCAGCTTGGACACCATAACCAGCCTCTAAACCGGCTACAAAATGATGCATCTCTTCCTCAACTAATAAGCGCGTTTCCTCAGACATGCTGCGTACATCACCTTCTAGGGTAACGGCATCTTTGATGACGTTAAAGCTACCTTTACCGTCAAAAGATCCAACAGTGACAACAGCGGTATCAAAAGGATTGACACGGCGGCTGACAATCGTTTGAATGTTCATAACGAAGGAACTAGCTGCTACAATGGCATCATTTGCTGTATGCGGAGAAGAACCATGACCGCCTTTGCCTTGAATTTCCAATTTAAAGTAGGCGCGACCAGTCTGAGTATTGCCAGGGCGATAAAGAATTTTTCCCGTTTCTACGTTCGCCATCAGGTGTATTCCAAAAACAGCATCCACATCCTCCATGACGCCAGCTTGAATCATCCCCAGTGCCCCACCTGGAGGAACTTCTTCAGCAGGCTGATGAATCACACGAATGGTTCCTTTTAACTGATCTTTCATTTCAGCTAAGGTTTCAACTAAAATTAACATATAAGCCGTGTGGCCATCATGTCCGCATGCATGCATGACACCAGGATTTTGGGAAGCGAAAGGAAGTCCGGTTTCTTCAGTAATGGGTAAAGCATCGAAATCAGCACGAATCGCAATGGTTTCCCCAGGTTGTCCCCCTTTAATAGTGACCACAACCCCACGCTGGCCTCCATAATTGGTTTCAATCGCATCAATAGGCACGTCCTGATAAAACTCAGCAATATAATGAGCAGTATTTTCTTCGTGAAAAGAAAGTTCTGGATGTTGATGGAGGTAGCGACGAATTTCAATCATGCGTCCTTCTTTTTCCGCTAGTTTTTCTTTCAAACGGTCTAGTAAGTTCATCATATCAGCTCCTTTTTTACTTATTGGCTTTTAGGACCAGGGGTTGAGACAATCATTTCGAGTTGTCCGGTAAAGCGAACAGAATCAATATCATGCGGTAAAATAAAATGCATACCTTTACCAATGGAATAGGAGTTGTCGGTAATAGATAATTCTCCTTGACCTTCTAAGACGCTGAAGAGTGTATAAGGGGCCTCTTGATGGTAGTCAAAAGTATTAGAAATATCCCATTTATATACATTAAAATACTCACTCTCAATAAAGGTCGTTACCGCACCTTCTGTTTGGAAATGGTTTTCTGGGTCTTGATGCGGAATAGTTGTGACAGCTAATGACGCTTCAATATGTAGATCCCGAGCATGTCCCGCTTGGTCCAAACGATCAAAATCATAAACACGGTAAGTAGTGTTACTACTTTGTTGTGTTTCTAGAATAGTAATCCCCGCACCAATTGCATGAATGGTTCCGCTGGGAACAAAAAAGAAATCACCTTTTTTAACTGGAATATAGCGTAAGAGTTGTTCCCATTTACCTGCTTCAACAAGGTCTTCAAACTCTTGACGTGATTGTGCTGTGTGGCCATAAACAATTTCTGCTCCTTCATCAGCATCAATTACATACCAACATTCCGTTTTACCTAGTTCTCCTTCATTTTTAAGAGCATAAGCATCATCTGGATGTACTTGAACCGATAAGGCATCCGCCGCGTCAATAATTTTAGTTAATAGCGGGAAAACAGGAGAAGTTGGATGTCCGAATAATTCAGGATGTGTTTGATAGAGTTCATCAAGACCCATTCCAGCGAACGTTCCAATCGTAATTTTGCCGACACCGTCTGGATGAGCACTAATTGCCCAACATTCACCCGTGTGCTCGCTAGGGATTTTATAGCCATAAATATCACGGAGTTTAGTTCCACCCCACATTTTTTCTTGAAGTACGGGTTGTATAAATAATGGTTCTTGCATGTTATTCCTCCTTTAATATACTGTTACCTCTACTTTAACAGAATTACAAGTTTGTTGGTACTTCCAACCCATCATCTGGCGAGATAATATTTTTTCTATTCCACAGATTCAATGGTATAATTGAATAGCAAAAGTAAGGATAATGGAGGAAGTTATAAATGATCACATTAAAATCACCACGTGAAATTGAAGCGATGGAAGAAGCTGGGAAAATACTAGCCGGTATCCATGTTTCTTTACGGGACTTTATCAAACCAGGTATGACAACAATGGCAATCAATGAATTTGTTGAAAAAGCAATTCGTGATGCAGGTGCAATCCCTGAACAAATTGGCTTTGAAGGGTATGAATATGCAACATGTACCAGTGTCAATGATGAAATTTGCCACGGTTTCCCGGTTCGTAACGAAGTACTTAAAGATGGGGACATGGTCAAAGTAGATACAGTTGTCAATTACAAAGGCGCTATGGCAGATTCATGCTGGACTTATATCGTTGGAGAATCCACACCAGAACTTGACCACTTACTAGAAGTAACTAAGAAAGCTCTTTATTTGGGTATTGAGCAAGCGACCGTTGGAAATCGCATTGGTGATATTGGACATGCTATTCAAACCTACGTTGAAGCAGAAGGATTTTCAGTCGTTCGTGAGTTTATTGGTCACGGTATTGGACCCACCATGCATGAAAGTCCAGCTGTTCCACATTATGGTGAGGCTGGCAAAGGATTACGTTTAAAAGAGGGTATGACGCTGACAATTGAACCAATGGTGAACACCGGAACGTGGCGTTCGAAAATGGATAAAAATGGTTGGACGGCGCGTACAAGAGATGGCGGAATTAGTTGCCAATTTGAGCATACCATTGCTATTACGAGTGATGGTCCGAAAATACTAACTGAACAAGATTAATGTATAAAAACCAAAGCTGGGAAAGCTTTGGTTTTTTTGTGGGGAGACGGATAAAAATAGTGTATAATAGATAGTATCATACACTAGCCATAGGAGGCGACACACTGTGAATCGTATCAACCGTATTTATCGTTATGTAAAGGAAAATACCCACACGTTAACAGAATGGGAAATAGACAGTGGGCAAGGCCTTACAACAAAATTAGTCGCTGAGGCACTTGATATTCAACGCAGTAATGTTTCTAAAGATCTTAATCAATTAGTAAGGGAAGGGAAGTTGGCGAAGACAGAGGGTCGTCCCGTCCGATATTACCACGTAAACCTAGAACCGCATCAGCCACTTACCAAACACGTACCGAGCTATAAAGAAGCAGTGACTCCTCAAGCCAAAGTAAAAAGAAAAACGCATAATGAAACAGATGTCTTTCGTTCTATGATTGGTGCTTCTGGTAGTATGAAAAATGCAGTTGAACAAGCAAAAGCAGCTGTTCTTTATCCACCTAAAGGATTAAATACCTTGATTACTGGTCCAACCGGTTCAGGGAAATCGTACTTTGCTCATGCTATGTTCCATTACGCACAGAGCAATGGAATTATTTCGAGTGATAAGGAATTGATCGTTTTTAATTGTGCTGATTATGCTAATAACCCTCAACTCTTAATGAGTCATTTATTTGGTTATAGCCAAGGAGCTTTTACCGGCGCTAACGCAGATAAAGAAGGCTTGATTCAGCAAGCTGATCTCGGTATGTTGTTCTTAGACGAAATTCACCGCTTACCACCAGAAGGACAGGAAATGATTTTTTATTTTATGGATACTGGTATGTATAGTCGTCTCGGTGAGTCTGGAAAATCACGTACGTCAACCGTACGAATTGTCTGCGCTACGACAGAAGATCCGCGCTCGACATTTTTAGATACTTTTATGAGACGGATTCCAATTGTCATTCAATTACCATCCTTTAAGAAACGTTCAGCTGGCGAGCAGTTAGATCTCGTTAAGTTATTAACCAGTTTAGAGGCTACACGTATTCAAAAACAAATTACCTTAAGTGAAGACGTCATTAAAGCACTAATAGCTAGTGTTGGCTATGGAAATATTGGCCAGTTAAAATCGGGTATTCAGTTGGTTTGTGCCCGTGGGTTTATGAACCAACTCGATCAAGATAATATTACCTTAACCGCACGTGATCTACCGGAAAGTATCCGTGCTTACCTGATTAACAAATCATCCAATGCACGCTATCGCTCCGCTCTTTCAAAAATAACAGAGGCGCAAATTACAGTTTATCCAAATGAACCCTTCTATCAAATTGGAAGTGAAGATGCTTATGAACTCCCTTATAATCTCTATGATATTATTGGTGATAAGGCCACTTTGTTAGAAGCTGAAGGGTTGGATCAAGAATCAATTAACCAATATATTTCAACAGATATTAATGTTCATCTCAAGTCCTTTTATCGCAATCATGGTTTTTCTTTGGAAACAGATTCTCGTTTAGCCGACGTGGTTTCTAAAGATGTCATTCAGTTTGTGCATAGTGTTTCTAAAGAAATTGAAACGGCGCTTGCTACGTCTTTTAAACACAATTATATTTATGCGGTTAGCCTGCATATCAGTGCCTTTTTAAATAAAATTGAAACAGGTGAAGTGCGCCAACTGAATGATCGTATAAAGGAAATGGCGATGGGCTACACGACTGAAATCGAAGTAGCCACTTTATTGAAGGAGCGCATTGCTCGTCACTTCGATATTGAAGTACCAGAGAGTGAAGTCTATTACCTCGCTGTCCTACTAGTTTCTCTACAAGAAGAGCAAACAATGGGCCGAGTAGGTTTAGTAATCGTTGCGCACGGCAACTCTACCGCTACAAGTATGGCGCAAGTCGCAGAAGAGTTGTTAGAGTTAAGCGGTATTATTGCGGTAGATATGCCCCTTGATATGTCACCGCGAGTCGCTTATGAAAAGGTTAAACAAGCCGTTGTACAAGCAAATGAAGGAAATGGGGTTTTATTACTAGTAGATATGGGCTCCCTCACAACCTTTGAATCAAATCTCACGCAAGAAACAGGGGTTCATATCCGAACCATTGATATGGTCTCAACCGCTCTCGTTCTAGAAGCAGCACGTAAGGCTTCTTTAGTGGATGCTGATATTGATTTACTACACGAAAGCTTAGACCGTTTTCTGGGCTACTCAAGTACCGCTATTGAAAATAAAAACAAAATACAATCGCTATATAAATCTCCTGTTTTAGTTGCCATCTGTGCAAGTGGGGAAGGGACTGCGCAAAAACTAAAAGAGATTATTGAAAAGCCATTAGCAAAGCAACCAGGTAATCCACTTAGAGTATTAACCAGTTCCATTACCGATTTAAAGGCCAATATTGCCTTATGGGAAGAGGACTATACCATTGTAGCTACAACGGGTGTCATTAATCCTAAATTATCGGCACCTTTTATTCCGTTAGAAAACTTTATTGAAAATGATGTTGAAAACGTGCTTGGAAAATTAAATCATCTAGTGGATGTTGAACCAAGTCAAACACTTGAAGATGTTACCGCAGCAAAACAATTTATTAAAAATTTCATAGAAACGAATTATACTTTCTTAAATACCAATAAAATTTTTCCTTTCATTTGGGACTTTGTAGTTGCGTGTCGTGCCTTCCAAGCCGAGCCAGAACCGGGTTATGCTTTTCACATAAATCTCTCTTTGCATATGGCAGGTGTTATTGAACGATTGGTTCACCAAGACAGTTTAGCAAAACCTAAAATTGTAGGGGATCAACAAATGAATCCCATGCTTCTAAATGAAATTAAAAAATTCGAACATGCACTGAAAATTAAAATACCTGTGAATGAGTATCTTTATATCAGCTATTTCATTGAGAAAGAAAAGGCAAAAATCGAAGAAATTGATACACTGTTTGACTAAATAAAATGAGAAAATACACTAAAAACACACTTACTTAGTGTGTTTTTATTTGTGTATAGTTGTAAAGGCTGTTAGATAGCGAAAAAACACTAATACAAGTTGGCACGCTTCTTGCTTATATATAGATAAGGGGCATAATCTGTTCTCATGTATATGAAGAAAGGAGAGACGTCTACCGATTGGAAGGAGAATACTATGGACATCCAATTAATCCGAATAGATGATCGGTTGATTCACGGTCAAGTTGCGATAACGTGGGCAAAAGATAATCGGATTAGCCGAATTATTGTTGTCAGTGACGAAGTAGCAGCTAATCCCATTCAAAAAACACTGTTGAGCCAAGCAGCACCACCTGGTATAAAAGCACATGTCATAACTTTGAATAAACTCATTGATATTTATATGAACCCCATGCTTAAAGATGTTAAAGTCATGCTCTTATTTACAAATCCCGCAGATGTCGTCACAATTTATAAAAATGGGATTAATTTTCAAACAGTTAACATTGGTGGGATGAAGTTTACAGACGGAAAACAAATGGTGACGCATTTTGTTTCTGTTAATCAAGAAGACATTGATGCGTTTAAATATTTGGATCAGCAAAGGATTGAATTGGAAATTCGAAAAGTTCCCAGTGATCGGAAACAATTATTAATGGATGTATTAAAAAAAGGCAGTTATATTTAGGAGGGAAATGAATGGTTGGAATTATATTAGCAAGCCACGGAGATTTTGCAGTAGGCATTCTTCAATCAGCAACCATGATTGTAGGAGAACAAGAAAATATTGCAGCAGTAACCTTACAACCAAGCGAAGGACCAGATGACATTCGTGCTAAAATTGAAGCGGCAGCAAAAAGTTTTGACACAGAAGAGGTATTATTACTAGCAGACTTATGGGGTGGAACACCTTTTAACCAAGCAACAACCCTTTTTGATCAACATCAAGAACAATGGGCAATTGTAGCTGGATTAAACTTACCTATGGTCATTGAAGCTATCACTTCACGTTTTGCAATGGATAGTTCACATGATATCGCCAGAGCAATTGTGCCAGTCGCAAAAGAAAACATTAAAGTAAAACCAGAAGAATTATATGAAGAACCAAAAGTAGCAACAGAAACAAAACAACCCATGCAAGCTTTACCAGAAGGAACCGTTGTTGGGTCAGGTCAGATTGATATCGCCTTAGCCCGTTTAGACTCACGTTTGCTTCATGGTCAAGTTGCAACAGCTTGGTCTAAAGATGTTAAACCGACACGTATTATTGTTGTATCGGACCAAGTTGCGAAAGACGACTTGCGTAAATCATTGATTACCCAAGCAGCACCTCCAGGTATTAAAGCAAACGTGATTCCTATTTCTAAAATGATTGAAATTTGGAATGATCCACGGTTTGGTGCAACACGCGCACTTCTATTATTTGAAAACCCAACCGATATTCTTCGCGTTGTTGAAGGTGGCGTTGGAATTAAAGAAGTAAACATCGGCTCAATGGCCCATTCAGAAGGTAAAATAATGATTAACAATGTGCTTTCTGTTGATAAAGAAGACGTTAAAGCTTTGGAAGCTCTACGTGATAAAGGGGTCACATTTGACGTACGTAAAGTTCCGGCAGACCAACGTAAAAATCTCTGGGAATTAATGAAAAAAGCAAAATTCAACTAATAAGCATAGGAAATAAGGAGGGAATATTGATATGAGTATTATCACAGTTATTTTAATATTAATCGTTGCATTTATTGCCGGAATGGAAGGGATTTTGGACCAATTCCAATTTCACCAACCAATCGTAGCAGCTACATTAATCGGGCTCGCAACAGGTAAGCCACTAGAAGGACTTCTTTTAGGTGGAACGCTTCAATTGATTGCACTTGGATGGATGAACATTGGGGCAGCGGTAGCACCGGATGCGGCTTTAGCATCAGTAGCATCAGCTATTCTTGTAACCGTCAATGGCGCAAGTATTACTGAAGGGATTGCCTTAGCAATTCCATTGGCAGTGGCAGGTCAAGTACTAACTATGTTTGTACGTACTGCAACTGTTGCGTTTGCACATGGTGCCGATAGAAAAGCAGCCGAAGGATCATTCCGTGGCGTAGAGCTTTATCACTTAAGTGCCCTTGTATTACAAGGTTTACGTATCATGATTCCAGCAGCAATTATTTTAGCAGTACCAGCAGAACTTGTTACAAATGCATTGAATAGTATTCCAGACTGGTTAACTGGTGGTCTAGCTGTAGCAGGTGGATTCATCGTAGCAGTTGGTTACGCAATGGTTATCAACATGATGGCGACACCAAAACTATGGATCTTCTTCGCTCTAGGATTTGCGCTATCTGCAATTGGAGATTTGAACTTAATCGCAATGGGGATTATTGGTGTTGTACTAGCACTTCTATACCTACAATTCTCACCTGAGTTTAACCAAGGCAGTGGCGGCGGTGGCGGTGGATCTTCAAGCAATGGCGGCGATCCACTCGACGATATCTTAAATGATTACTAAAAAAGGAGCGATGAAATAATGTCTGAAAAAAATTATAAATTAACCAAAAAAGATCGTCTAACAGTTTTCTGGAGAAGTCAGTTCCTACAAGCATCTTGGAACTTTGAACGTATGCAAAACGTTGGTTGGGCATATGCAATGATTCCAGCACTTAAAAAACTTTACACAACAAAAGAAGACCGTGCCCAAGCATTGAAACGTCACTTGGAATTCTTTAATACACATCCTTATCTAGCTGCACCGGTACTGGGTGTAACATTGACTTTGGAAGAAGAAAGAGCAGCTGGTCGTGATATTGATAACGCCGCTATCCAAGGTGTAAAAATTGGGATGATGGGACCTTTAGCTGGTGTGGGTGACCCAATCTTCTGGGGAACACTTCGTCCTGTATTAGGTGCCTTTGCAGCTTCATTAGCATTGAGTAAAAATTATCTTGGACCAATCATTTTCTTCCTAGCATGGAACCTTATTCGTATGGCTTTCCTATGGTATTCACAAGAATTAGGATATGTACAAGGTGGGAATATTGCCCAAAACCTATCCGGTGGGTTGATGCAAAAATTAACACAAGGTGCATCAGTTCTAGGTATGTTTATCATGGGTGTGCTTGTACCACGTTGGACAAATATGAACTTCCCAATGGTATTAAGCCGTGTGGATGTTGACCCACAAGATATGGTCAATTTCCAAGCAGTTGCGGATGCAGCCAATGAAGGTGTGGTTTCAGGCGATATGCTTAAAAATGTAGTAACTGAAATCCAATCCGGTTTAAGTATTGAACCGCAACAAGTTACCACCATCCAAAATACATTGGACTCTTTATTACCAGGTATTGCACCATTACTATTAACACTACTATGTATCTGGTTGTTACGTAAAAAAGTTAGCCCAATTACAATTATCTTTGGTCTTTTCGTAGTCGGAATTATCGGTTATGTATTAGGAATCTTTGGATAATTTATAAAAAAAAGCCATCTGAAAATTTCAGATGGCTTTTTTGTTGCGCTAATCATCATTAGAATCTATCATTTACTGGCTAGTGATGAAATATGGAGTAATTTCATCACTAGCAAAAATATTAAAACCGCTAGTGATGATTTTTCTTGAAATTTCATCACTAGCGGCCTATTTTGATATTCTGATGATGATTCTATCTTATTTTACGCTTGGTTGACGAAGGGATTTGAAGTTGTTGACGATATTTCGCAATCGCTCTACGTGAGACAGGAATCCTTTGTTCTTCTAATAATGCTACTAATTTTTGATCTGAAAGTGGTGACGCTTTATCTTCTTCCGCAATCAAATTTTCAATAATCTTCAAAACATCATCGCGAGATTGGTCGGTATCTTGCATACGCCTTGACAAAAAGGATCGCAGTTCAAAAATTCCTTTAGGTGTTTGGACAAAGGTATCACGAACAGCACGACTAATCGTCGATTCACTGAGTTGATAAATTGCGGCTAAATCCTTTAACTGAAGTGGCTTCAAAGGACTCTCTTCATTGATAAAAAAAGCCTGCTGATGCATAATAATTGCCGTTCCAACCTTTAAAATTGTTTTTTTACGTTTGATTAAACTAGCCTGTAGCTGCTCGAATTCTTGTTTCTTAGCTGTAACATAGGCGGAAACTTCTTTATCATCGACGGCTTTCATATCGTTAAAATAAGTGGTGTTTAAAGTTAATAAAGGTGTTTTATATTTAGTTTCTTTGACTATGAGATTAGAATCAATTAATTCAACCATAAGCTCTGGGACAATGTAAGGAATTTTTTTGGAACGCGATTCAAAAGCTTCAGCCGGTGCCGTCGTTAGGCCTTGAACATACTCATAAACAGCTTTAACATCCTCTAAAGACACATCATAATGGCTCGATATTTTTTTCCAACGCTTATGGATGAGATCATCGTAGTGCTCTTCTAGAACCAAGTAAGCGATATTCGGTGCAAAGTCAGAACGATCTGTTTGAATCATTAAACATTCTTGCAAGGTACGTGCGGCGATACCAGGTGGATCCAACTGTTGCAATAAAGTTAAAGCATCCAACAAAGCTATTTGAGAAGCACCAGTTTCCATCTCCGCTTCTGATAGAGATTTGGTCACATAGCCACGTTCATCTAGTTGACTCATCCACCAAAAAATTAACTGGCGTAAAGTAGTATCTTTATATAAAAGGTAAATCTGTTCTTGTAAAAATTCATAAAGAGAAATCTGGTAAACAGACGTTTGTTCAATAATAGCAGATACATCATTATTAGACACATCTTTAGCGGAGATTGTTAAAGGTTCATTAATGTTCATTTCAATAAAGGGGTTTCCTAATAGGATACGGTTTAAATAAGTTGCCAAATCCATTCGGTTCAGCTGTAAAATTTCCATCCCTTGTACTAAGTTGGGGACGTAGGTTTGTTTTTGAGTTTGTTTTTGCGTGTATTGCTGATTAAACTCCATAACGAACACCTCTTTCTGCTTCCATATTACCACACGGGCACATTAAATAAATAACAGAATAAAATAGAACCCTCTATAACCTGAGCTAATAAGGAGTATTATAATTAGCTAGTGGCATTTTAATGTTTCAACGATTAGAGTGTAGAAGAAAGAGAGCGTTCTTACAAACATGATTAAAGTGCTAGCGGAGGTTGCAAGATGAATAAACTCATAACAATAGAAGAAGCGATAAATACTATTGAAGATGGAGCAGTGATAATGATTGGGGGGTTTTTGGGTAGTGACTTACCTGAAAGTCTGATTGATGCAATCGTAAAAAGTGGAGTCAAGGATTTAACGTTAATTGCAAATGATACCGGTTTTACTAACCTAGGTCCCGGTAAAATGGTAGCAGCCAAACAATTTAAAAAAATAATTGTATCCTATATTAGAACCAATCAAGAGGCTAAACGACAAATACAAGCTGGTGAATTAGAAGTGGAACTTCTACCTCAAGAAGAACTTTATCAAAAGTTATTACAAGCTGGTTTTGGTCAAAATTCTAACTATTATGCAGACGTTGCATTACTGTTTGCTAATAAGGTTGATAGACACGGTAATATGGTAGCAAAATATACAAATAGGAATATGAACAATCTAATGGCACTAGCATCACAAACAACTGTTGTAGAAGCCTTAGAAGTTGTGGAGGCTAATGAATTTGAGTCGACGATTCCGCAAACGCCAGGAATTTTTGTTGATTATGTAGTAGAAAAAGTCCATGAGGGAATATTAGAAAAAGTTTAAAGGGTAAGTTAGAAAGGGGACTTGAATATGGATACTTTACAGTTTCATGATATGACTTTAACCTGGTTGGATGGTGGAGTAGTGTCTTATGATGGGGGTGCTATCTTTGGTGTTGTTCCCAAACCACTATGGAGCCGTAAATATGCTTCAAATGATAACAATCAAATTGAAAATGCGACGGAACCGATATTAATTCAGTACCAAGGCAAAAATTATTTAATTGATAGCGGGATTGAAAAGGGTAAGTTAACAGAAAAACAAAAAAGAAATTTTGGTGTCCACGAAGAGTCAACTATTGAAGAAAGTTTGGAATCTTTAAATTTAACACGAGCAGATATTGACGTAGTATTGATGACCCATATGCATTTTGATCATGCCACCGGATTAACGCGGTATGAGAAAGACCAGTTGGTGTCATCTTTTCCAAATGCAACAATTTATATGACGCAAATTGAATGGGATGAAGTACGTGAGCCCAATATTCGTTCTAAGAGTACCTACTGGAAACAGAATTGGGAAGCGATTCAAGATCAGGTGGTCACTTTTGAAAAAGAATTAGAAGTTGTGCCCGGTATAACGATGTACCATACGGGTGGCCATAGTAGGGGACATGCCATTATTAAGTTAACTCAGGGCAATGAGACACTCCTACATATGGCAGATATTATGCCAATCCACGCCCAACAAAATCCACTTTGGGTAATGGCTTACGATGATTATCCAATGGATACCATCTACGCCAAACAAGCTTGGTTAGCAGAAGCTTATAAAAATGGTTATAAATTTATCTTTTACCATGACGTTGTTTACCGGATGATTCAATGGGATAAAGAAGGAAAAGAAATGATCGCTACCTTGAAACGCAGTAAAAAAAGATACATTTAGTTTTACTTATAGCTTCTATCAATTTCTATAAGTAGACCTAATAGATAGGATGTATTAAACTCTATATGTAAGCGGTTAAGGGGTTTGTAAAAAAATAAAATAAATAGAAAAGAGGCTACCAAAATGGCAGCAGAAAAAACAGCAAGACCAGTAGATACAAAAGAATTTTATCCAACAGATTTGTTCGGATATTCAAATGATTTAACTGATGGTGAACTAGAAGTTCTGAAAGAACTACGCGAGTCGCTAGAAAAAAATGTTTATCCAATCTTAACAGAGTATACAGAAAAAGCAGAGTTTCCATTTCATGCATGGGAAGAAATAACCAAAGTAGGATTCATGAATGATAAAAGATTGTTTGAGGGACGTGAAGACGAACTTAAAACAAGTGAGTTATTTAATGTATTCCGTTATTTTGAACTAGCTAAAATGGATCCATCATTTGCAACGCTTTATACAGTCCATGGTGGTCTATTCTACGCAGCACTTCTATATGGTGGTACAAAAGAACAGATTGATCGCTGGGCTCCAAAAGTAACGTCCTTTGAAAACCTAACTTGTTTCGGTTTAACAGAACCACTACACGGTTCTGATATTGCTGGTGGCTTAGCAACAAGCGCACGTCGCGATGGTGACAATTGGATTTTAAATGGAGAGAAACGCTGGATTGGTGGCGCGAAAAATGCGGATGAGATTGTTATCTTTGCTCGTGACGTTGAAGATAACAAAGTAAAAGCTTTCGTCGTTCCAGGAAAAGCCGAAGGTCTAACCGTTGAAAATATTAAAAATAAAGTATCACTGCGTATGGTTCCAAATGGCCACATTACTATGATTAATGTTGAAGTTAGTGAAGACCGTCGTCTACCAAATATCCATGGCTTTAGAGATGTTGCAGCAATCTTAAGAACAACACGCGCAGACATATCTCATCTTGCTACTGGTTTAGCAGCAGGTGCTTTTGAAGCAGCGTTGCGTTATGTAAAAGAGCGTGAACAATTTGGTAAGAAAATTGGTTCATTCCAATTAGTTCAAGAAAAACTTTCCATTATGCAAGCAAATGTAACAGCATGTCTTTCATATTCGGTTCGCTTAGCGCAATTACAAGAAGAAGGAAATTATTCAGAAGTAAATTCCGCTATGTCAAAAATGCACAATGCGCTTCGTATGCGTGAAACTGTAGCACTGGCTCGTGAAGTTGTAGGTGGAAATGGTATCACTCTAGATACAGATGTTGCTCGCTTCTTTACAGATGCTGAAGCCATCTATTCCTACGAAGGAACACATGAAATTAACGCATTAATTGTAGGCCGCTACTTAACTGGTGAGAGTGCATTCGTTTAAAATATTTTTCAAAGGAGGCTACTTTTAAGTAGGCCTCTTTTTTTTTTGTCCTTTTTAAATACATTAAAGGTATAATAGAGTAGGAATATTCATGAGTTAAGAAAATTGTAAGGAGAGAGCGCGATGGACATCACTCAGATGTATTATCTCATCACAATTGTAGAATGTGGTTGTAATTTATCATTGGCAGCTCGAAGAATTCATATTTCACAATCCGCCTTAAGCCAATTTGTGACAAACTTCGAGCGCGACGAAGAAATCGAGTTATTCATTCGTAAAAATAGCCGACTAGAAGAACTTTCCCCAAGTGGACAAAAAGTTTATGAATACGCACAAAAAATTGTTTCTATGTATGAAGAGATGCAGGAGATGGTTCGAAAAGAATCAGCAAAACAAAAAGGAACGATTCGAATTGGTCTACCCTCATTGGTTTTAACCGTTTTATTTTCAAATTTTTTCTCACGTTTTATTGTTGAAAACCCCGACGTCAAAATAGAAATTATTGAAGAGGGCTCGTATGAACTGAAACGAATGCTCTTTGAAAAAGATTTAGATTATGCCGTTTTAGTCGCACCAACTGGTTTAGACCCTAAAAGCTATGAAGAACACGTAATCCAAATTGATGAATATACCGCCTTTATGAACCCAATCCACGCTCTATCAAAAAAAGAAGAGATTAGCTGGCAAGACTTAAACCCCTACCAGATAGCTACTTTTAGAGAGTCCTTTATTACCAATAAACTTGTTTCAGAAAAATTAAAAAGTAAAAAATCAGAAACGGCCATTACTTTAACATCTGCTTCCTGGGACTTTTTAGTGGAGACAACCTATCACTCTGATATTATTGCCATCTTACCTGCTCCAATTAAACGGTATTTAAAAATTGAAGATGTTGCTATGAAAAGATTTAATGATCCGATTCCCTTTAATGTTTTACTGTGCCGCCCTATAAAACAAAGCTATAGCCCAGTTGAAGCTTATTTGCATGAAGAAATGCTAAATTATTTTTACCAACCAATAGACTAATTAGTCAAAATAACCTACAAACAAAAGACTAGAAAACAATCTAGTCTTTTTAAATACCATGAATCTCTTAAGAGTATTAACTTAACTTATAGATATCTTAAAAGAAACTTTGTAGACCTAGATCATAAACAACGGTATCATAACATTGTAAACGTTTCACCCCTTACACTTACAAATGATACATAATGGAATGTTTAAAAAAGATAAATGGAGGAATATATGATGCGTGAAGTAGTTATTGTACAAGCACTAAGAACACCAATGGGAGCTTTTGGAGGAGCATTGAAAAATGTTTCAGCTGTTGATTTAGGAGCGCATGCTGTTAAAGAAGCAATGGCAAGTATTAATCTAGATCCTAGCCTAGTCGATGAATTAATTTTTGGTAATGTATTGAGCGCAGGGCTCGGACAAAACGTAGCACGTCAAGTAGCTGTTAACTCAGGGATTCCAAAACACGTTCCATCATTTACAATTAATAAAGTGTGTGGTTCAGGGTTAAAAACAGTGGCATTAGCAGCACAATCTATTATTGCAGGGGACAACGAAATTGTGATCGCCGGTGGAACCGAAGTGATGAGTCAAGCGCCTTACGTTGTGAACGATGCGCGTTGGGGTGCACGTATGGGTGATACAAAAATGGTTGATACCATGCTTAAAGATGGGTTGATGGATGCTTTTAATGACATTCATATGGGTATGACAGCAGAAAACATCGTTGAAAAATACGGTTTTACCAGACAACAACAAGATGAATTAGCTGTATTGAGTCAAAATAATGCTGAAAAAGCAATTAAATCAGGCCGTTTTAAAGATGAAATTATTCCGTTCCCAGTCCCACAAAGAAGAGGCGAACCTGTTGTTTTTGATACAGACGAATATCCTCGCTTTGGAACAACTATGGAATCTATGAGTAAACTTAAACCTGCTTTCAAACGTGATGGCGGAACCGTTACAGCTGGAAATTCATCCGGATTAAATGATGGCGCAGCAGTAGTCATTGTTATGTCAAAAGAAAAAGCTGAAGAGCTAGGATTTGAACCGATGGCAACAATCAAGTCTTATGCAAGTGCGGGAGTAGAACCGAAAATTATGGGTTGTGGACCAATTCCAGCAACCAAAAAAGCATTGAAAAAAGCAAATCTAGAAGTATCTGATTTAGAATTAATTGAAGCAAACGAAGCATTTGCGGCGCAAGCGTTAAGTGTTATTACAGACCTTGGCTTAGACACAAGTATTACTAACGTTAATGGTGGTGCGATAGCCCTCGGACACCCAATTGGTGCAAGTGGCGCTCGTATCCTTGTAACACTCTTACATGAAATGAAAAAACGTGATTCGAAACGCGGTTTAGCTACCCTATGTATTGGTGGCGGACAAGGAATTGCTTTAGTTGTAGAAAGATAAGTAAATAGTTAGAGGAGGAATTAGGATGGTAACACGTCCCATTGATGGCATCATTCACAACGTTCAAGAGTATTCAGAAACTGTTGTGCGGGATCAAGCGAAAGAAATTGATAAGAATGAAGTTTTTCCGGAAGAAACAGTTTATTATCTAGCTGATTTAGGCGTGTTACGTATCCCATTCTACCGCTGTAACGGTGGGCTTGACGGAACGCTACAAGACACTTTAGAAGTTATCCGACTTGTCTCCAAAGAGTGTGCTTCTACTTCTAGTGTATTACTAACGCAAATTTCCTTTGGTATTACACCCATTCACGACTACGGAACGCAAGAGCAAAAAAACTTGTATTTACCGGCTCTTTTGAGTGGAGAACTACTAGGGGCTTTTGCCATGAATGAAATAGACATTGGAAGTAACTTAGAAAAAATTGAAACAACAGCGATTGAAAAAGAGGATGGGTGGGAATTAACTGGTGCCAAACATTTTATCTCATTAGCAGGTAAAGCAGGCATTTATTCAGTGGCAGCCCGCACCCGTTTGTTAAATGGTGAGGAAGATTATGGGATTTTCCTAGTACCTTGCGATACGCCGGGACTAACAATTGGTCCCCAAGAAGAAAAAATGGGTATACGCGGACTTCCTGTTGCCCAATTAAATTTTGAACGTGTTCACTTGTCCAAAGATGCTGTATTAGGTGGTAAGCCTGGTGGAAAAGAGCAAGTTTATGCAATCAAAAATTATAATAAAGTATTTGTAGCAGCTCAAGCAATTGGTCTGGCACAAGGGGTATTTGAACGTACTTTAGCCTACATGCAACAAGATCGCCGGTTTGGACAACGGTTGATTGATTTACCAAATAATCAGTACAAAATGGCAACTGCATATTCAGAAATTTATGCAGCCGAAGCTATCCTTGAAAAAATCGAAGTTTTTAACCCAGATGAAATTTGTTTGCCGGCTCTCGTGAAGCTAAAAGCCTCTAACGTGGCGGTTGAAACAGCAGAGATGGCGATGCTACTAACGGGGGGATACGGATATATGAGAGATAATGCCATTGAGCGATATGTTCGTGATTCAAAACTCACCCAAATCTACGGTGGTAGTAGTCACACCCAAATGACACTCATGTCAAAACCTTGGTTAAAGCGGATACATGACAATAAAGGAGAATAATTTAATGGAAATCAACAAAATAATGGTTATCGGTTCTGGAACAATGGGAAGCGGTATTGCACAAGTAATGGCAGAAACAGGATACCAAGTTATTCTAAATGATATTAAACAAGAATTTTTAGATAAAGCAATTGAGAAGATTGCAAAACAGCTAGATCGTGATATTCAAAAAGAACGCAAGACAGAAGAAGATAAAACAGCGATTTTAGAGCGTTTTACACTCTCAACGGATTATGCAGACGCAAAAGATGTACAACTTGTTATCGAAGCTGCAACGGAAAATAAAACAATTAAACTTGATATTTTCCGTAAACTAGACGAAATCACTCCTGCTGAGACAATTTTAGCAAGTAATACCTCTTCACTATCAGTAACAGAAATTGCCAATGCTACAAAACGTCCTGACCGTGTGATTGGTATGCATTTCTTCAACCCAGTTCCAGTCATGAAATTGGTAGAAGTAAACCGTGCCTTAACAACAAGTCAAGAAACAGCTGAAGCTATTTTCGATTTAACTAAAAAAATCGGTAAAGTCGGTATTGATGTAAAAGACTCACCAGGTTTTGCAGTAAACCGGATTTTAATTCCTATGATTAATGAAGCAATTTATACCGTCTATGAAGGTGTTGCATCAGCCGAAGAGGTTGACGAAGCCATGAAACTAGGTGCAAACCACCCAATGGGACCAATTGCACTCGCTGATTATATTGGTTTAGATGTGTGCTTAGCGATTATGGAAGTTCTATATGAAGGATTTAGTGACTCCAAATATCGTCCTTGTCCATTATTGAAAAAATACGTTGAAGCAGGTCGCTTAGGTAAAAAAACAGGTCAAGGATTTTACAGTTATAAATAGGGGGAATAAAAATGAAACAGTATGAAACCTTACTTATTGAAAAAAAAGATGGGATTGGAACACTAACAATTAACCGCCCTAAAAGCTTAAATGCACTTAATTCGCAAGTTCTTCAAGAACTGCACGATGCTTTTATCGCCATTGACCAAGATAAAGATATTCATGTACTAATTGTTACTGGTTCAGGCGAAAAAGCCTTTGTAGCAGGTGCAGACATCAAAGAAATGAAAGAAAAACATGCGCTTGCCGGACGTGAGTTTTCTAATTTTGGGAATAAGGTATTCTCATTGTTAGATAATTTAAGTCAACCAACCATCGCAGCTGTAAATGGCTTTGCATTAGGTGGTGGATGTGAATTAGCTCTTGCTTGTGATATCCGTATTGGGAGTGAGAATGCAAAATTCGGTCAACCAGAAGTAGGCCTAGGAATTATCCCCGGTTTTGGTGGGACTCAACGCTTGAGTCGACTAGTTGGGCCAGCCAAGGCAAAAGAGCTTATTTATACTGGTAAAGTTATTAAGTCAGAAGAGGCTGAAACAATTGGCCTTTTAAATGCTGTGGTTCCGATTGAAGAATTACTTGATGAAGCTAATAAAATGGCTACTATGATCCTAAAACAAGCACCATTAGCAGTGAAGGCAAGTAAGGAAGCAATTAACCGCGGACTTGAAATGGACCTTTCACACGCACTCGCTTTAGAAGCAGAAATGTTCGGAATTTTATTTTCAACAGAAGATCAAAAAGAAGGCATGACCGCTTTCACTGAAAAACGTAAAGCCACTTTCAAAAATAAATAAAACAAGATATTTGGAGGGACTTCCTTATGACGGACTATAAAAAATTATATCAAGAGAAACTGACAACGCCTGAGCGTGCGGTACAGTTGGTAGAAGCAGGCGAAGAAATTGTATTTCCTATTAATCCTGGTGAACCACCAGCCTTATTAGCAGCTATTCCAACGAATGAAAAATTAGCAGGTAACTACTTACACCGAATGTTACCTAGTTCAGCACCTTTAGATATTGAACAAGATAAGCTACAACAAGTATCAATCTTCTTATCGGGAGCAGACCGTAAATATTATCGCGAAGGATTCGTTGATTTCTTGCCGAACCACTTCTCTGATATTCCATCCCTGTTATTGAAGCGTTCCCCACATCCTGTCATCATGGCAACTGTTTCGCCTATGGATAAGGATGGAAACTTCTCTTTAGGGACCAGTCCCTCCTACGTAGCATCGTTGATTGAACATGCTAAAACAATTATTTTAGAAGTCAACGAGAACATGCCACGGACCTTTGGTACAAAAAATAATATTCATATTAGCCAAGTCGACGCCTTAGTTGAAAATACAGTTGATTTACCAGAATTGCCAACACCTGTTTTGAAAGAAAAAGACTTAGCAATTGGGAAAATCATCGCAGATACGGTTTCAGATGGTGCAACCTTACAAATTGGATTTGGTTCGATGCCAAATGCTGTGATGGAGTATCTAATGGACAAAAAAGATCTTGGTATTTATAGCGAGATGTTACCTGATAAATTAGTTGATTTAGTTGAAAAAGGTGTTGTAACAAATAAATTTAATCCTACTCATCCAGGTAAAACAGTGTCCACTTTCGCAATCGGCTCAAAACGATTGTATGAATTTATGGATAACAATGAAGATATTCTTATGCTACCGTGTGATGAAACAAATAGTCTCATGAATATTGCTAAAGTAGATAATCTTGTTTCAATTAACTCAACCGTTGAAGTTGACTTTTATGGTCAATGTAACTCAGAATCTGTTGGAGGGGTTTTGTACTCATCAACAGGTGGGCAAGCTGACTTCACAAAAGGTGTTCGTTTAACAAAAAATGGTCGCGGTATCATCTGTCTTTATTCTACTGCTAAAAATGACGAAATTTCTACCATCGTTTCGGAATTGGCATTAGGGTCAATTGTATCAACATCAAAAAATGATATTGACACTGTGGTAACAGAATACGGTAAAGCTGAATTAATTGGTAAAACATTCAGTGAACGTGCTCAGGCTTTAATCAAAATTGCGCATCCGAAATTCCGAGATGAATTGCGACAAAAAGCAATTGATAAAAAATTAATCAATCAGTAATAGTTAAAGAGCTTAAAGCACCTGCTTTAAGCTCTTTTTGTATTGAAAATCTCTAATTAAAATGCCCAGTCTCCATTACGGAAGATAGCGACACGCGAACCATCTTTACGAATACCATCGATATTCATCGTTTCAGATCCAATCATAAAGTCAACGTGAACATTTGAACGGTTAATCCCATGTTCTGCTAACTCCTCTTGAGACATTTCTGTTCCGCCTTCAATTGAGAACGCGTAAGCAGATCCTAATGCTAAATGGTTAGAAGCATTTTCATCAAATAAGGTATTAAAGAATACTAAACCTGATTGAGAGATAGGGGATTGATGTGGAACTAAAGCAACTTCACCGAGGCGACGAGCGCCTTCATTGTCCTCAACTAAATGCTTAAGAACTTGTTCTCCTTTGTCAGCAGTAACGTCAACAACAGCACCATCTTTAAAAGTAAAAGTCATTCCTTCAATGATATTGCCACTGTAACTTAAAGGTTTGGTTGATTTAACTACTCCTTCAGCACGGCGACCATCTGGAGCAGAGAAAACTTCTTCTGTTGGCATATTTGCTACGAAAACTTCGCCTTGCGCATTAATAGCACCAGCAGAATCCCAAATATGGTTTTCTGGCATACCCACTGTTAAATCAGTTCCTTCTGGCGTTGTATAATGAAGCGCGTCAAATTGTTCTTCGTTCAAGACGGAAGCTTTTGAACGCAAACGTTCTTCATGTTCATCCCATGCTTTAACTGGATCGGCTTCGTAAACACGACAGGTTTTGAAAATTTCATTCCAGAGTGCATCAACTTGTTCTTCTTCTGTTTCTAATTCAGGGAAAACTTTAGCCGCCCAAGCAGCACCAGAAGCAGCGGCAACTGTCCAAGATACTTTGTTTGCTTGTGTCGCGATACGTTGCGCCATAAGTGCTTCAGAAGTTGCTTTCATGGTTGCAGCGAGTTTAGAGCTATCTACGCCATTCAAAGCATCAGGATCGGCGGAACGAACTGATAAGCGACTTGCTTTACGTTTAATCAACGCCTCTGATTCGTCAATTTTATATTGCGGAATATTAGTTAGAACTTCTTGAGGGGTATGCAAGTATTTTTCACGAGTAATTTCATCGTCTGTCCATTTAACGATAACTTCTTCTGCACCCAATTGATACGCTTCTTTAGTCAATAGACGTGCAAACTCAGCTTGATCAACATCAATATTAATAATAACTGTATGACCATCCTGAACATTAATTCCTTTTGAAACTAATAGTTTTGCATATTTCTGCAAATTTTCTTTAAAATTTGGTAAGACCATATCATACGACACTCCTTTTAGTTTTTATAAGATTAATCATACCATAGTAGACTGAAAATAGACCAAAAAAATCCTCCAGCCGAAGCCGAAGGACCCAAATAATTAAATCTTGGGGGGATTTAATTACTAAAGTTACATTGATTGTAACCACTTAAATTATAGCATGTTTTGAGAAATAGAAAAAGATTAATTGTTCGAAATGAGAGAAAGATATTTATTTTCCAATTTTTTCTTATGAATCGTAAGGAAATCGATAATTTGTATAACACCGTCTTCTAGAAGTTTTAGATGGTGTAGATTTTTTTCTATCACACCTTTAGTGGACCAATCAGAAAATAAATCTTCGAAGAATTTTTCGAGGGCAGAAGCAGCTGTTGTTAAGGTTTGGTTGTGTTTTTTATAGATATAATTTAAGTCAGAAAGCTCACGTTCTAAATTTTGAATTTTTCTTTCTAAGCTTAAGAGGATCGCTTCTGCACGATCGAGTTGATTTTGATTGACGTATTTAAGAAGGTTATCGATTTCGGTAATCAATTCCCAATTAGAAATAGTCTCTGATGTATCTAAATAGCCTTTGATATCGCTAATCACTTCTAGTAACTGATAAGCAGCATCCTCAGCTTCGAGTACTTGGTTGTACTCGTATTGTAATTTTAATGCCTCTTGTTCACGAACCGAAAGAGTCGGTGAGGCATTTTGACGAGAGTGGAGGAGTTGATTTTTCACTTCTTTTAATCGTAATTTTTTTTCTTCAATTTCTTCTTTTAATATTTCCATCTCACGATGACCGGATAATTTTAAGATATAAGCTTTATCAAATTCAAGTTTTGCAACAACAGCCTCGTTCATTTCAGAATTGACTTTGTTGTCGTATTGACCAAGTATTTTCATCACGGAATTTGAGAAGGATTGCCGTTTTAATTTTTCTATATAAATATTTTTTTCCTCTAATATTTTAATGGCATGGTCGAGATTCTCTTTCAATTTCAAGAATGTTTCTTCGGCATTATTGTATTTGCGAGATAGAGAACCTAGTTGTAGAAGTAAGATTTCATATTCCATTTCAAGGTCTTTTGAATTTTTTAGTGGATTCAACTGAGTACCGCCTAACTTAATTGAGTTTCGTACGTCTGAATCATTGTCTCAACAAATACTTTTAAATTTGCCACATCTTCTTCTTCGGCATTTAAGTCAACTTTCACACCCGTAGCACCCTTAAGCGCACCTGTTTTTTCAAATTGTTGTTCAAAGTCATCAACAGCTGTACAAAATTGCTCGTAGAAGGTATCGCCAGAACCGACAACGCCATAAATTTTCCCCGTCAAATCAATGTCTTCTAATTCTTCATAAAAATCAAGAATTTCGTCAGGCAAATCACCATCGACGCCGTAAGTATAACTCGCCGCAATGCAATAGTCGTAGGTTTCATAGTCCGCCGGATCCGCTTGGACGCAGTCAACAACATCAACATCCACGCCTTTCTCCTTAAAAAAATCTGCAGTAATTTCAGCTATTTCTTCTGTATTTCCAGTCAGACTTGCAAATACAATTAGTGCTTGTGCCATTTTAAAGATCATCCCTTCTCTTATAACTATTGACAAAAGTATACCAAAATTAATGAATAGTTACACCTTAAAATATTTGTGTTGACAAATGAAAGCGAAACCATTATTATTGATTTATAACTGGTAGTTACCAGTTGGAGTAAAAGGAAAAAAGGAGGGACATCGAATGCTTAACAAAAAAAGTGCGATCCCTTTATATAACCAACTTGTAATGTTACTCATTGACTACATTAAAACAAGCTTAACGGAAAATGAAAAGATGTTATCAGAACGTGAAATCTGTGACAAGTATAATGTAAGTCGTACGACCGTTCGCGCCGCCTTGAGTGAATTAGAAGAAACAGGCTTTATTTACAAACGACATGGAAAAGGAACCTTTGTTTCTGGTCTTTGGAAAGAGATGAAAAATCTATCTAATGCTTTTAGTTTTACAGAACAGATGAAGCAACTTGGAAAAAGCCCACATACAGATATTCTTTCCTTTGAAAAAGTAAAAGCAATTCCTTATATAGCTGAAAATTTACAAATATCAACCAACGATGAAGTTTATAAATTAAAACGTCTCCGTTCAGCAGACAATATGAAAATGTTATACGAAACAAGTTTTATTCCAGCAAATTTGTTTCCTAATTTAACGGTTGAATTGTTAGAAACGATGCCGCTTTATGATTTATTTTCAGATAGATACCAGCAAGAAATCAAATATGCGGATGAAGAGTTTTTTGCTTCTCTAACACAGGAAAAAGAAGCAAAACGTTTAGACGTTCCATATGGGGCTGCTTGTTTACGTATTTTTAGAACAACCTATAATAATGATAATAAAATTATTGAGTATACAATTAGTGTTGCTCGGGGTGACCAATTTATTTATAAAATACAGCATTTCAACAAACGACTAGGAGGAAATTAAAATGTTTGAATTAAACAAGAAAGAATTAGAAAAGTTAGGTGCAGAAATTACCGTTCGGGAAATCAAGCAGCAGCCTGAAATATGGCAAGAGGCCTTTGAAACTTACAAAGGACAAGCTGATAATATTGAAAAATATTTGAATCAATTAAAAGAAAAACATCAAAAATTACGCGTTATTTTAACGGGTGCTGGTAGTTCAGCTTATGTAGGCGATACGGTTTTACCTCACTTGAAAGAAGTAGGCGATGAATCCGCATTTGATTTCCAAGCAGTTCCAACTACTAATTTAGTAACGAATCCAGCTAGCTACTTTAAAAAAGATGCGCCTACTATTTTAATTTCCTTTGCTCGTAGTGGGAACAGTCCAGAAAGTATCGCGAGTGTTGAATTAGGAAGTCAATTAGTTGATGATTTTTATCAGATGACCATCACTTGTGCGCCAGAAGGACAACTAGCCAAACGTGCGGAAGGTGACCCAAACAATCTACTTTTAATGATGCCGGCTAAAACAAATGATCAAGGTTTTGCGATGACAGGTAGTTTCACATCTATGACACTAACAGCTGCCCTCGTTTTTGATCCAGCATCAATAGAAGAAAAACAAAATTACGTCTCTCAAATGGAAGCAATGACTGCTGATATTTTCTCCAGAGAGAAAGAAATTCAAGCATGGATTGACCGTGATTTTAACCGAGTTGTTTACTTGGGATCAGGTCCGTTAGCCGGAATTGCCCGTGAAGTGCAGCTTAAAATTTTAGAATTGACAGCAGGAAAACTTGCCACAGCATTTGATAGTTCACTTGGTTTCCGTCATGGTCCAAAATCATTTGTAGATGAGCACACACTTGTATTTTTACTTGTCTCTAATGACTATTACACACGTCAATATGATTTAGACATGTTAAACGAGTTAAACGCTGATAAAATTGCGAATACCGTAGCAGCTGTACAAGTGGAACAAGGTACTAAATTTGAAGGGTCTCACTTTACATTCGCGATGAATTATCAAAACTTACCAGATGCCTATTTAGCACTACCTTACACGGTATTTGGACAAGTTGTTTCCTTATTAGCAGCATTAAAAGTTGATAATAAACCAGATACTCCAAGCCCAAGTGGAACGGTTAACCGGGTTGTTAAGGGTGTCACCATATATGACTATAAAAGATAAATCGATTAAAACTAGTACAAGGGAAGAGGGATGTAGATGATTGGATGTGTCATTACAGGGCATGGTGAGTTTGCACCAGGAATGCTAAAAGCGCTTCAAATGATTGCCGGACCGCAAGAAAAACTTGAAATAGTTGCCTTCAAAGAGGGAGAACCTTTAGAAGAGTACGAATCAGAAGTAAGACAAGCAATTGCGCACACATTAGAAGAAACAGAAGGCGTCATTGTCTTTAGTGATTTACTGGGAGGCACACCCTTTCGAACTGCAATGTTAGCTGCGGCTGATTTTAAAAATGTTCAAGTTTTAACGGGAACGAATCTACCGATGTTAATTGAAATCAGTATGTTACGAATGTTTGAGACGGATGCTGTTAATTTAGCAACGCGTGCTACAGAGATTGGAAAAGAAGGCGTTCAACATGTTCGCTTATCTGATTTAGAACCAGAAAGCCAAGATACCGAAGATTCGGAGGGAATCTAATGGCAAATAGCTTTTGGATATCGATTCTTTCAGCATCAATTGCTCTGATTGTATTGGTTGCGCTCGCAATGATTGTTTATTATTTCGTCAATCTAAAAGGTATGAAAAAAAGACGCGGACATTTTGAAACATTACATCAGTCTTTACAAAAAGGTCAACAAGTTATTTTTAGTAACGGCCTTTATGGAGAAGTGAGCGCGGTCAGAGACGAAACCGTCGATATTAAAGTCAAATCCGGTGCGATTATCACTGTCTCCCGTTTTGCGATTTCAGAAATTATCAAATAAAATCTAATATTTATTAAAAGGAGAATATAAAATGCCAAATATTTTATTAACGCGTATTGATAACCGTTTAATTCATGGACAAGTAGCTACACAATGGAATTCCTCAGTAGGATCGAACTTACTTCTCGTAGCCAATGATAAAGTTGCTGAAGACAAAATGCGACAAGGTTTAATGGATATGGCAGCTCCCAATGGTGTCGCAACACGCTATTTTACTATTGATAAAACAATCGAAGTTATTCATAAAGCAGCCGATCGTCAGAAAATCTTTATTATTGTAGAATCACCAACTGACGCTTTAAGATTAATTGAAGGGGGGGTTCCAATCAAGAAAGTAAACGTTGGGAACATGCACATGTCTGAAGGAAAAAGACAAGTTGCCACATCGGTTGCGGTTGACGATGCAGATGTTGAGGCTTTCAAAAAAATGCAAGAAAAAGGGGTAGAACTAGAGATCAGACGTGTTCCGTCTATTGCTGCAGAAGATACCTCGAAGTTATTTAATTCCTAATTCAAATTGATTGGAGTGGAGAAAAAATATGGATATTAATGTTATTCAAGTCATCCTTGTCTTCCTCGTCACATTTGTGGCTGCGATTGACCAATTTAGCTTTTTAGAATCTTTATATCAACCGATTGTAATGGGACCTGTGGTTGGAGCCGTTTTAGGCGATGTTCAAACAGGTTTGATTGTTGGGGGTACCTATCAGTTAATGACCATCGGGAATATGCCAGTAGGGGGAGCACAACCGCCTAACGCTGTTATTGGTGGGATTATGGCAACTGTTTTGGCAATTAGTTTAAAATTAGAGCCAACGGTAGCGGTAGCAACTGCAGTTCCGTTTTCACTGCTCGGACAATATGCAGTAACCCTTCTCTTTACACTTGCTTCACCCTTAATGACTGTTGCCGACAAAGCAGCTCACGAAGCCAATCCAAAGAAAATTGTTTGGATTAACTTTGGTGCAATGGCTGCAATTGGAGCAATTTTTGGAATTATTGTAACATTATTCTTTGTAGGTGGCGCAACCTTTGGTGAAACTGTTGTTAATGCCATTCCAGAATGGTTAATGGCTGGACTATCAGCAGCTGGGGGCATGATGCGTTATGTCGGGTTCGCAATTCTCTTGAAAGTTATGGTTTCACGTGAACTATGGGGCTTCTACTTTATGGGATTTGCTTTGGCAAACGTTATGGCCGGTATCCCATCAATAAGTGGTTCCGCACTTCTCTTACTTGCCTTTATTGGTTTTGCATTTGCATATTGGGATTTCCAACTTCAATCCAAATTCAAACTAGCACCAAATGATAATATGAGTGGAGGCGACTACGAAGATGGCATATAATATTCCAGATACTTATCAAAATCAAACACCGAGTGAAATGCTTGATAAAAAAACCTTAAACAAAATGGTTTGGCGTTCCCTATTCTTACAAGCGTCATTTAACTATGAACGGATGCAAGCAGGTGGATGGTTATACGGAATTCTACCCGGGTTAGAAAAAATTCATACTAATGATGAAGATTTATCTGCGTCTATGTCTCATAACTTAGAGTTCTTTAATACGCATCCATTTTTAGTAACTTTTGTAATGGGGATTGTACTATCACTTGAACAAAATAAAGCGGATATCCCAACGATTCGTGCTGTGCGTGTTGCAGCTATGGGTCCTTTAGGCGGGATTGGAGATGCTTTATTCTGGTTTACTCTCGTTCCTATTACAGCAGGGATTACTTCAAATATGGCTTTAACCGGTAACCTTGCCGCTCCTTTCATATTCTTAGCAATCTTTAACATTGCTCAGTTCGCGATTCGTTTTATTTTGATGCACTGGTCTTACAAGATTGGGACAGAAGCCATTGGAATTTTAACTGCAAACGCTAAAGAGTTTACGCGAGCAGCAAGTATTCTTGGTATTTTCGTAGTTGGATCTTTAACAAGTTTGTACGGAGCAACTGCTTTGGACATTGTTATTCCAAACGGTTCAACCTTTGAACCTGTTGAAATTACCACAGTTCTTTCTGAGAATGAATTAGCACTTTACGATGACCTTTTATATACCACCAATGAAGAAACGGGTGAAAGAGAACTAGCAGAAGGGTCTGCCGTTAGAGAGCTTTCAAATGGTAACTATTCCGTTACTTATAATGAATTTGACGAAGTACCTGTTGTTATTGATATTCAAGAAATTTTAGATGGTATTTTACCACAAATTATTCCACTTGTATTAACCTTACTTCTTTACTTTATGTTTGTTAAATACAACTGGACACCACTTAAAGGAATTGTCTTCCTCTTGATTCTTGGTTTATTAGGTTCCGGATTCGGAATTTGGCCATCTATCTGGTAAAAGCACAATTAAATTGAGCTCTACAAGTCAAATTGTAGAGCTTCTTTTCTTAAACGAGCTAAAAAAGAGAAAAGCAAGGAGGCTTTTATGCAATATGCGATTGGATTAGATATCGGGGGCACAAAAGTTGCTGCAGGTCTTATATCAAAAGATGGAGAAATTGTGAGTAGCTACTCTGTTAAGAGTGATGTTAGGGATGCAGAAACGATGTATGCCTCTGTTAAAACAGCGATTTCTCAAGTAATGAGTGATGCCTCTCTTGGATGGGAGTCCATTGAAGGAATTGGCGCAGGGGTTCCAGGTTTAGTAGATTCCAAAAAGGGGTTAGCCATTTATCAAGCTAATATTCCGTGGGCTAATTTTCCAGTGTCAAAGCGTTTAAAAGAAGATTTTCCTGTTTCAAACGTAGCTATTGATAATGATGTGCGGATGGCAGCATTAGCGGAATGGGATGAAAAAAAAGTTTCAGATGAAGAATTATTTACCTATATCACTATTAGTACAGGAATAGCGAGTTCTTTTATTCAGCATAAACGCTTTATTCGTGGGGCAGGTTTTTCTGGTGAGGTGGGGCAAATCCCTATTGTTTCACCTTTTGATGGTGAGAAAAAACGCTTAGAAGAAGTCGTCTCTGGCCCAGGAATGGAACGGGCTTACCAATTACAAACAGCTGATAGTGCTATCACTGCAAAAATAATGTTTGAAAATTATCAAGTCGCTACGCATTACCAAGAAATTATCGATGGAGCAGCACAAGCCATTGCAGAAAAAGTGTATGCGATTGTAGCTTTATTGGATCCACACCATATTGTTTTTGGAGGAAGCGTCGCAACCAATAATCCATTCTTCATTGAACTTATCAAAGAAAATATGGAAACATGGCTCTTGCCAGACCAAAAACACATTCTCAAAGATATCTCAATTAGCCATTTTAAACATTTATCAGGTTTAGTGGGCGCTGGAGTGAGTGTTTTCTATACGCTAGATTAGGGGGTGAAGTAAGAAATGATATTAACAGTCACAATGAACCCATCAGTAGATATCGGCTACCGTTTAGAAACCTTTCTATTAGACGATGTTAACCGGGTTACGGATGTCAGCAAAACTGCTGGGGGGAAAGGTTTGAATGTGGCACGTGTGATTCATGACTTAGGTTTAGAAGTGGGTGCGACAGGCATCATCGGTGGAACGCTCGGTAATTTTATAACCGAAAAATTAGCTGAGCAGCACTTACGTGAATATTTCTTTAAAATCAATAAAGAATCTAGAAACTGTATTGCCATTCTGCATGAGGGGAAACAAACAGAAATACTAGAAAAAGGACCTCATATTTCTGAAGAAGAAACAGCAGCTTTTTTAGAATATTTCCAGCAACTCTTAGAAACTGAAAATATTTCTGTGTTAACAATTTCTGGCAGTTTACCAAAAGGTATGACAGCGGATGTTTACAAACGTCTTATCTCTTTAGCAAATCAAAAAGATATACCAGTCGTACTTGATACATCGGGGTCCGTTTTGATTGAAGTATTAGAAGATTCTTCGCTAAAAATTGCGGCAATCAAACCCAATTATGATGAATTAAGTGCCATTGAAAACAAGGAGTTATCAACGAATCCTTCAGAGTGGCAAGAAATACTGGAAACACCACGTTACAATCAGATTGATTGGGTGATTACTTCATTAGGCGCGGCTGGTGCATTTGCAAAACATAAACATGATTTTTATCAAGTATCCATTCCTTCTATTGAAGTCGTTAATCCAGTTGGTTCTGGTGATGCGACAGTAGCTGGAATTGCCGTAGCGCTTAATCAAGCTCTAGCACCTGAGGAATTATTGAGAACAGCTATGACAACTGGTATGCTAAATACGATGGAGATGACAACAGGAACCGTTAACAAAGACTTGTTTCATGAATATTTCAATCAAGTCACAATTAAAAAATTATAAAGGGGTATGAAAATGTTAAAAATAAGTCCAAAAAAATATGCTTACTTAGAAAATCTATCCGATGAAAATCATTTAATTAACGCTTTAGCTATTGATCAACGTGGTTCTTTGAAGAAAATGATTGCCGCAAACAGTTCGAAAGAAGTGGGCGATGAAGGTATTATTAACTTTAAAAAAGAAGTTTCCCGTGAGCTTACTAAATACTCCACTTCCATTCTGTTAGATCCAGAATACGGCATGCCCGCTGCAGAATTACGCGACAAAAATGCTGGTCTCCTCATTTCTTATGAAAAAACTGGTTATGACGTGAATGCTGTTGGTCGCTTACCTGATTTACTGCCAATTTGGTCTGCAAAACGTATTAAAGAAACAGGAGCGGATGCAGTGAAACTTCTGCTTTATTACGATGTGGACGAAGATCAAGAAATAAATGATATCAAGCATGCGTTTACTGAACGTATTGGATCTGAATGTATGGCAGAAGATATTCCTTTCTTCTTAGAAATTGTTACCTATGATGCTGAAAATGATGATGCAAAATCAGCAGAATTTGCAAAAGTGAAACCTCATAAAGTCAATGAATCCATGCGTATCTTTTCAGAAGAACGATATGGAGTCGATGTTTTAAAAATGGAAGTACCTGTAAATATGACTTATGTAGAAGGATTTGCACCAGAAGGAGGAGAAGTTGTTTATACGCGCGAAGAGGCGTTACAACATTTCCGCGATCAATCTGAAGCAACACATCTACCATTTATTTTCCTAAGTGCAGGAGTTTCAGCAGAACTATTCCAAGAAACCATTCGTTTTGCAAAAGAAGCAGAGTCTAAATTTAATGGCGTTTTATGTGGCCGTGCAACTTGGAAAGATTCGGTAGCTATTTTTGCCCGTGACGGTGAAGAGGCAGCAAGAGAGTGGTTGCGTACCCAAGGAAGAAAAAATATCGAAGATTTAAATGAAGTAATTAAAGTAGCCGCACAACCATGGACTGAAAAGGTAAGTGTCCAAGAATAAAAAGTAAAATTATAAGAAAATAGTAGAGTCAGAAACTTAAGTGTTTTTGATTCTACTCTTTTTTTATGAAAAAATGGTTATCGCAATATTAAAAAATCTGATTGAAATAATCATTACTTTGATTTATGATTAAAGCAAATGAAAGCGTTAACAATTACTGTTAATATACCGGGATTAGATGGGGTGAGGATATGAAAGTGACCGTACTAGGTGCAGGAAATTCAGGACTTGCGATGGCAGCACACTTAACCTTAGAAGGGAATACCGTGACATTATGGAATCGAACCGAACAACATATTGAAAAATTGTTGGAAAATCCTGTTATAAATTGTTCAGGAGTTATTAATGGAAAGGCAAGAATTGCATTGGTCACGAGTAATTTGGGAGATGCCTTAGAGGGAGCAGAAATGGTTTTCGTGACAACACCTGCCTTTTCCCATGCAGAACTAGCTAAAAAAATAGGATATGCGTTGTTAAAACCAACTACAATCGTCCTAAATCCGGGACGAACGTTTGGAGCTATGGAGTTTATCCACAGTTTTAAGCAAGTCAATGCCACAGTTAATCCAATTGTTGCAGAAACACAAACTATCATTTATACCTGTCGAAAAACCTCAGATAGAGCTGTTGAAGTTTATGCATTAAAAAATGATGTTCTCATTTCTACGATTGATGCGAATGACAACCAAGCATTAATTACTAGTATGCCGGTTTGTTTGCAAAGCATGTTTATCCCAGCGAAGTCGATGATTGAAACATCAATCGGCAATGTAGGGATGATTCTACACTGTGCACCTATTTTGTTAAATGTTGGGTGGGTGGAGAGTCCGGAAGATAATTTTTGTTATTACCGCACCGGAATTAGTCCAACCATTGCAAGATTTATTGAAAAAATGGATCAAGAACGTATGGAGGTTGCTGAAAAACTAGGTACCCCAGTTGAATCAGTTAAAGAATGGATGAAGCGAACCTACCAGATTGAGGGAAACAGTCTTTATCAAGTGATTCAAAACAATCTGGCTTATGAGAGTATCCAAGCTCCTCAGACGCTCCAACATCGGTATATTACGGAGGATATCCCGATGGGACTTGTCCCTCTTGAAGCAGTTGGAAAAGAAATCGGTTTAGAAATGAAAACTATCCAATTAGTAATTGATTTGGCTTCAAGCCTTTTAGACATTGATTTCCGTCAAGAGGGACGAAATCTTCATGAATTAATAAAGACTAATAATATTTCAGCTTACAAAATTTTACAATAAGAGGTGATGAGATGTTGATAAAAGACGATGAAGTATTTGCGATGATGAAACCATCACTTGATGCTCATACATTAGGTTTAAATGCAGCCAGTGAGTTATTACGTTCCTGTGGTTATCAAGTTATTACAGGTGATGAAGAAGTTTCTCGTTATTTAAATGATATTCGTTATTCATCCAACCAAGAAAAGTTTATTAACTGGTTAAAGATAAATAAAGTAACCCATGTGGCCTTAAGTTACCGATTAGATGAAGAGGTTGCACTGGCTATGGTGGGTTACGTCATGTATGCATTGCGCTCAAATAATCTATGGGATTACCAAGGAGGCCAAATAAGAGGCATTTCTTTTGCTGGGTTACCGAAATCGTGTCGCTTGATTCAAGAACAATTCAGTTCATCCATCTTAACTTTTCAAGGCAGTGAATCACCGCAGGAAACATTAAAAAAATATGGTGTCCCAGAAGAGAAGATTCCTGTGGAAATTTTAGAAGGCAGTAAGCATGATGAAACACTTTTAGATTTTGCTAAAGGCATTATTCAAACGAAATCTTATTTAGATTGGAAACCAATTGAACGGCCTGCTTATCCGGATAAAGGTCACAGAAACGATACGTTAATGAAACGACTTGAAAATAGTTTGACTCCTAATTTTTTACCGTTAATGCGTGCCCATGTGGGTCCCTTTTCGGCTTCTGCTACACGCGAAGAAAATGTAGCAGAATTTCTAAATTGGTGCCAACATCTATCACAAACTGGTTATCTTGATATCCTCTCCATTGGAAGCTCTCAACTGTCACAGTCAAATTTTGGTGAGGATTGGTTGGATAAACCTAACGGTGGAGGCGTACCCATCAACAGTGCGCAAGAGCTGGAACAAATTATGGAAGCTGCAAGTCCGATGCTTGTAAGGACTTATTCGGGAACGCAAAGAATTACAGAAATGGCTAAAATTTATGAAAATCATTTAAATATTGCTTGGCATGCTCTATCTTTATGGTGGTTTAATCGTATGGATGGCAGAGGTCCATATGATGTTTACACGAATTTAGTAGCGCATTTTAAAACGATGCAATATATTGCTACAACAAAGAAACCCTTTGAAGCGAATACACCGCACCATTTTAGTTTCCGCGGTTCAGACGATACCACCTATGTCCTTTCAGCTTTCTTAGCTGCTAAACTTGCTAAGAAAGCAGGAATTCAGACGTTTGTCCTGCAGACCATGATGAATACACCACGTTATACATGGGGTATACAAGATTTAGCAAAAGCACGTGCGACTTTGAAATTAGTAAGGACTTTAGAAGATGAGAACTTTCGAGTACTATTACAGCCACGTGCTGGTTTAGATTATTTTTCACCAGATTTAGAGATGGCACGAATCCAGTTAGCAGCTGTTTCAGCTTTGATTGATGATATTGAGCCACACAATGAACAAAGTCCATCAGTCTTACATGTTGTTAGCTATACAGAGGCCGATCACTTAGCAACTCCAGCTGTTATTAATGAGAGCGTTCAAATCACACAAACAGCTATACAAACCTATCGCCGTTTGCGCCGATTAGGTTTAGTAGCGGATATGAACAAAGATAAAGACGTTATGGAAAGAACAGAAATCTTGTTGGAACGCGTTCAAACGATGATTAGTGCGATTGAAGCACATGTGCCGGACCCTTATTCACCAGAAGGTCTTTATATAATTTTTGCATCCGGATTCATGCCTACACCTTACTTGTGGGCAGAAAAAGAGGAATTTGAATATGCGACTCACTGGGCAACCAAACCTTATCTAGGCGGTGTCTGGGTTATGGATGATAAGGGGAAAGTTGTCTCCGCTGACCAGATAGCAAATCGAGCAATCCAAAATATAAAAGAGATACAATACCGCCTCAAACAAATTAGAAATAAGTTTGTATTATAGAGCCTATCAAGTAAATCTTTTTATAATTTGTCCGATTCGTGTTACACTTAAAAAGTAGATTAACAAATCTAACGAAACTTGGAGGAAATAATTATATGATAATAGGAGTACCTACAGAAATTAAAAACAATGAAAATCGTATAGGGCTAACACCAATTGGTGCTGAGCTGTTGGTTCGTCAGGGCCACACTGTCTTAGTGCAACAAGGTGGTGGTATTGGTTCTGGTTTTGAAGATGAGCAATATATTGAAGCAGGCGCAACTATCGAACCCTCTGCTGAAAAAGTATGGGCAACAGATATGGTTATTAAAGTCAAAGAGCCGCAACCATCTGAATTTAAATATTTCCGTGAAGGATTAATCCTATTTACTTATTTACACCTTGCTAACGAATTAGAATTGACAACAGCTTTAGAAGAATCAGGCGTAACTGCTATTGGTTACGAAACAATGGTTGATGAGAATAATACCTTACCGCTATTAAATCCAATGAGTGTTATTGCCGGACGTTTAGCCGTTCAAATTGGTTCTCACTTCCTAGAAAGCCACAATGGTGGTAAAGGAACATTAATTGGTGGTGTACCAGGCGTTCAAAACGGGAAAGTAGTTATTATCGGTGGTGGTGTTACTGGGCGTAACGCTTTGCAAATTGCTTTGGGAATGGGCGCACACTGTACCGTTTTAGACGTTAAACCAGAGGTATTGGCTGAAATCGAAGAATTATATGGGAATGAAGTTATTACTTTGATGTCAAATTCTGTAAATATTGAAGAAGCATTGAAAGACGCGGATATCGCGATTGGAGCTGTTCTAATACCAGGACGTAAAGCACCAGCGCTTGTAACAGAAGAAATGGTTAAACAAATGGAACCAGGTTCCGTTATCGTGGATATCGCAGTTGACCAAGGTGGTATTTTTGAAACTGAAAGTCACACAACTACACATGATGACCCAACTTATACAAAACATGGTGTTCTTCATTATGCTGTACCGAATATGCCAGGTGCTGTTGCGCGTACGTCGACAATTGCTTTGACGAATGCGACCTTACCATATGCAGCTCGAATTGCTAAGTTAGGTGTTCACGAAGCAGCAACTACCGACAATACAATTTTAACTGGTATTAATGTTTTCAAAGGAAAAGTTACCAACTCCGATGTCGCAGAGTCCCTTGAAAAAGAATACGTTGAAGTTAGTACATTACTATAATAAAACTTCCGGTGCTTTTATAGGCCGGTTTTTTTGTCTTAGTCGTTAAAAAATAATAAGGAGCGATCATATGAAAGCCTTACAAGCATTTCTCGATTCAGAAGGTAACGTTAACTTAGAGTTGAAAGAATTAGAAATACAAGAGCTGTCACAAGGAAATGTAGTCATTAAGGTCCACTATTCTAGTGTTAATTATAAAGATGCATTAGCAGCAACAAACGCAAAAAGCGGTGTAATCAGAGAATATCCAATCGTTTTGGGCATTGACTTGAGTGGAGAAGTGGTTGAATCTGACGACCCGAAAATAAAAGTAGGAGATTTCGTTATTGTAACGAGCTATGGCCTGGGTGTCTCGCATGACGGGGGCTACAGTGAATATGCGCGTGTTCCGGCCGAATGGGTGGTGCCCCTTCCAGACGGGTTAACCTTAAAAGAAGCGATGATTCTGGGTACAGCAGGATTTACCGCAGGCCAATCCGTTGATGCTCTTGAGAAAAATGGTGGCAACCCCGCAGATTTGCCTGTATTGGTACGTGGTGCGACGGGTGGTTTAGGGAGTATGGCGGTCAAAATGCTCAGTCAAAAGGGCTATACGGTTATTGCAGAGTCTCGTAAAAAGGAAACGAGTTCTACTTTTTTACAGAATTTAGGAGCAAGTAACATTCAAACACCAGAGGAAAACCAGCTTGAAAAAGCACGGCCGCTTTCTTCTCAGAAATGGCAAGCAATTATTGATCCCGTTGGTGGCGATAAACTTGCTGATTATCTAGCTCAAGTAAAAGAAAACGGTACAATTGCTCTAAGTGGCAACGCAGGTGGAATTAAATTTAGTGCGACTGTTTTACCCTTTATTTTACGAGGTATCACATTAAAAGGAATAAATTCTGTGCAAGTTCCTCAAGAAGAACGTCAAAAACTCTGGCAGCGTTTAGCAACTGATTTGAAACCAAGTGACTTGACAAGTTTTGTTGATCAAGAATTACAGCTAGAAGAATTACCAGCAGCATTTCAAAAAATGATAGATGGAAAAATGACTGGTCGTTTCTTAGTAAAAGTTTTTGGAGAATAACCATTATTTATTTTATCCATAAAGAAAAGAGGTAGGAATTAATTAATCTGGATCCCAAGTCAAGGACAGTTTAAAAAAGAGAGAATCTAGGCTACTTGTTTCAAGAGCTGATCCCGGTAGGAAACCGGGGTCAGCTTTTTCAGTTTCCATTGGCCGCGCTCGTGGTTGTAGTAGTCCATATAGTTGATAATGACAGACTGTAACTCCTTCAGTGAATGACACTCCTCGTAAGGAATTTCGTCCTTTAGGTGGCCGAAGTAGCTCTCCTGTGGGGCGTTGTCCCAGCAGTTCCCACGGTGGGACATAGATTGGGTTAGGCCATTCTTCTGCACCAGTTTCTGGAAGATGGGGCTAGTGTAGTGCGACCCTTGGTCGGAATGGAGGAGGGCTTGCGCAGGGAGGTCCTCTCCATGTTTTGCCACTAGATCTTTCACCGTATCGAGAGCTATGTCCAAGGTGATTCGGTCGGCGACAGCGTAGGCTAAAACCTCCTTTGTGGCGCCATCCAAGATGGTAGAGAGGTAGCCTAGGAAGCCGTCTTTTCCCCGGAGATAGGTAATATCAGTCAGGAGCACCTTCTTCGGCGCTGACTGATCAAACTGCCGCTGGAGCCGGTTCGGAACGGTGCGATGTTCTTGTGTGGCTTTTGCGATTTTTCGGTACGGGTTCGCACGGCGGATAGGACACTGGAGTCCATACTTTCGCATGATCCGCTGGACTTTCTTGCGGTTCACTACAGTTTTCTTCGTGTTGAGGAAGTACATGACAATGGCACGGGAACCTTTCGCCACCCGTTTATAGGCCATTGCTTCCAGAACACGGTCGCGCCACCTCTGGTCCTCCTCTTCCTTCTCCTGCCTTTTGCATTGGTTCTCGGGGGAGAAATGCGCGTAGTAGCCGGAATTGGATACTTCCAGAATCAGACAAGCTCTCCTGACGGAGAGCGAGCCGGGGCGACTCGTCACCTGTTGGATGAGGGCGAACCGCTCCTGCTTGCTTAACTCATTTCCCCTCCTTTCTGCGAAGTCGATTTTTTTTAACAGCTCATTCTCCTGTCTGAGGAGGACATTCTCCTGCTTGGCCCGGCGGAGCTGCTCTTCGGTCGAAAGCTCCGTGAGGCGGGGGCGCCCCGATGCGCCCTTGCGCTGATCTCGTACGCCCGTGATCCCGCTCTCCTGATAGGCCTTCTTCCAGCGGTTGGCAGCGGTGTGGATTCGCCGCTCGCCTAGGACCTCCACTGGGAGACTCGCCTCCATGAAAATCTGTCGGGCAGTCTTTCCCTTTTTCCACTCCGCAAGGAAGTGGACCTTGAACTCGTCCGAGTAGGTGATGGCTTTGGGGGAGACGTTCTGAACATAGGGGTTGTGGGATAGGTCTGTAACCTGCTCGTCCGTGAATGTTCGTTTTGACATGGGTTCCTCCTCTTAAAAATGTATTTTTTGTAAGGCTCTCTTGGGGGAGCGGTCGCGGTTCCCGTTCCTTTCCTCCAGTTTATCAGGAAAGGGAGACTAATTCTCGTACAAGACATAAAAAGACCCTATAAAGGGTCTCTTTTTTAAAGAGTCTACTTTATAGGGTCCAGTTTATAATTTCCTACCTCTTTTTTAATTAAATTGTAAATAAATATCAAGACCATAAGGGCTAGATTGCGTAAGGACTTCATTATTTTTTTGGATACGATAGTTGCCACCATTCACATAAACATAAGCCGTTAAAATATCCTTACCAAAATAAGGCTGTATTTCTGACACTATTTCGTTCGGTAACTTCCCTAAATTAATACCCTCAATAATAACGGAAAAATCCGAATCAATGGCGATATTCATGGTCGAAACATCCTCAAATTCATAGAGGGGTTTTGTACCTGGTTGAAGCTGGTCTTGTCCTTTGAAAGGTTTGACAAAAGGATCCTCAGCTATAATAGCGAGTGCCACTTCCTGGATTAAGACTTGGTCATTGGTTATTTGCCGACCAGTTAATTGTTTTTTTAACTTGGTTTCTTTGCTTAGTGTTTGATTTAAATCAGCCATAGGCGAAGAAGGAGTTGGTTTGTCTTTATTGTTTTTTAAAAAATCAAATAAACCCAATTTTTTTACCTCACTTTCTTAAGAAAGTATATCATAAAGAGTTATTGTTTTTCGGCCCAAGTTGTTTCAAGTGTCTGGGTAAAAACTTCTTCAGGTTGAGCACCGGAAACAGCATACTTACGGTCAAAAACAAAGAAAGGAACCCCTTGTACGCCAATTTGTCTGGCTTCCTGAACGTCTGCTCGAACTTCTTCAGCATAACGATCGGATTCTAGAATTGCACGTGCTTCCTCTTTGTCAATACCAATTTCACCAGCTAGTTCAACTAAAGTGTCAAAGTCGCTAATTAGTAATGAATCAGTAAAGTAAGCTTTTTTCAAACGTTCATCGTAATCATAGCCTTTACCGATGGATTTTGCATATTGGAACAAGCGGTGAGCATCAAAGGTGTTGGCATATTGTGCAGTAGCATTATTAAAAGTTAAACCTGCTGACTCTGCCATTTGGGTAATCTGTTGATTCATTTGCTCTACTTGGGCCATAGGAAGACCCTTACTTTCGGCTAATGTTTCCGCCATGGTTTTCCCAGGAACGTGTTTAGCTGTGGGATCTAATTCATAAGATTTAAATTCAATTTCTACTTCGTCAGCATGCTCAAATTTTTCAAGGGCATTTTCTAAATGTTTATTACCAATATAACAAAACGGGCATACGAAATCTGACCATATTTCAATTTTCAAATGACTTCCTCCTTCATTATTTGTATAATCAATATAGCAAAGAGAATGTTCGAACTCAAATTTTTGGATTTATATCTAAAGGGGTGTCTCATGAATCAATTTGATGAAATTGCAGCAGATTACGATGAAAGTATTTATCCTTTAAATGAAAGAGATTTTGTCCTGCCCACAGTAGAGAAATTAGCTGAACTAGCGCCGGGTAAAAAAATATTAGAGTTAGCAGTAGGAACAGGGCGAATTGCCAATCCTTTGGCTCAACGTGGTTTCGATATGACTGGTTTAGATATTTCGGAGCAAATGCTGAAGCAGCTAAAGCAAAAAAAGGGCGGCGAACAAGTCGAAATCGTTCTTGGAGATATGCAAACAGCGGATTTAAATGAAGAATTTGATCTTATTTATCTTATTTTTAATAGTATTACATACATAAAGACACTGGAAGGACAATTGGCCACCATTCAAAATGCAGCGAAGCATTTAAAACCAGGCGGCCTTTTTGTTCTAGAATCGTTTGTACCACGTGTCCATGAAATTGTTGGAGATGAAATTGCCCCGTTTTCTTTGGAAGATGATTTCATTGGTTTTGATCAATATGAACGGATTAGCCAGCAAATTACATCTTATCAATTTGACCTTTCTGGTGAGTACGTCGCTTCACATAAAACAGTCCATCGCTATATTTGGCCCTCTGAGTTACAATTAATGGGTAAACTAGCGGGTCTTGAAATCATTCATCAATGGGGGAACTGGCAAGGTAAACCTTTGAAACAAGAAGATGATGATATGATTATGGTATTTAAGAAAAACACATAAAAGAAAACGTTAAATCCTTTAGAACAGATTCTCGAACGAGAAAATTCTACAGGTTTTTTTTAAACAAAAAATGGAGTAAAGGAAGATGTTTATGCACATAGTCATTGTAGGAGGTTCTTTTGCTGGTGTGACCGCAGCTATAAGGACGCGTCAAAATTTTAAAGATGCGCAAATAACCTTATTAGAAAAACAGGCTCAAATTGGTTTTATCCCCGGCGCCTTGCATGCTATTTTAAATAAACAAATCAAGCGTCTAGAAGAAGCCTATTTTATTTCCAAAGAAGAATTACAGGAATACGGTATAACCGTTATTTTAAATGCGGAGGTTCAAAGTTTAGACTCGAACCAACAACAAGTTACTTATCAGAAAACGAACCAGTCAAAGAAAATAAACTATGACAAGCTCATTATAGCGACTGGATCTGTACAAAGTTCCTACCGCATTAAAGGGATTCAGTCCCATAAGATTATCACCTATAAGTCTGTAGAAGAAACGAAAACAGCCTTGGCGCTCGTTGCTCAGAACCATCGTTTTACTATTCTAGGTGGTGGACAAGTAGGGGTTGAAATGGCTGACAGTCTAATTAGAAACAAAAAAAAGGTGCAACTAGTCGAGAGTATGAATGGAATTTTGGTGAAATATTTTGACCAAGAAATGTTACAGCCCTTGATTAAAGAAATGAAGAGTCGAGGTGTACACTTTTACTTTAATGAAACGGTTAGAGAGATTGAAGAAATAGATGAAAGGTTGCTATTTAAAACGCAAAACTCAGAAATCACCAGTGACTGCGCAGTTTTTGCTTTAAGTGTCAAACCACAAATCGCTTACTTAGATGATCAGATTCGCCTACACGAAGATGGGGCTATTTATGTTGATCGCTACTTGAAAACATCTGTAGAAAATATTTTTGCAATTGGAGACGCGATTCAAACACCTTCTAGTTTATCCGATGAAAGCTTCTATATTTCTTTAGCTAATAATGCAGTTCGAACCGGAATTGTCGTCGCAGATAATCTTTTAAAACCGCAAACTAAGTTCATTGGAACAGCCCGAACTATTGGGACTAAAGTATTTGGTTATTATATTGCAAGCACAGGCATGACGGAAACAGAGAGTATTTTCTTTGATGAAAAAGTTGCCAGTATACACATGACACAACCAGCCTCTTTGTTTAATAAACAAGCGACTATTTCAGGAAAGCTTATTTACAGTGTTGAAACTGGGCAAGTACGGGGAGCACAATTAATATCGCAAACCAACATTTTAGAGAAAATCAATACCTTATCGCTGGGGATTCAGATGGGAATTACCATTACTGAACTCGCACAGAAAGATTATTTTTTTCATTCCGCATGGAGTCCGATTTACGATGTCACCAATCACTTAGGCTTAATGAAGGGATAGGTGGGATGGAATGCGAATTGAACACTTTCTAGAGAAAAAAGAAGCAAACCATGTTTCAATTTTGAAAAAAATAATTCACGAAGGTGGAAAAATCTCTTATGAAGAACTAAGGCATTATTTAAATATTTCTAAAGCCTCTCTAGAGAACTATCTCGATGAAATTCGCATTAATTTTAGTGACTATCAAGGGAAATGCCAACTTCAACTGAATGGAAGCGAGATTACTTTACAGGTAGACAATTTATTTTCAATTGAAACCATTTACAGTGATTACGTAAGGAAATCGTTAAAATTTCAAATCATTGATTATATTTATAAGCATCAAGAATTTACCGTCGTAAAGATTGTCCGGGACTTAGCAATCAGTGAGTCGACTTTATTTAGAAAAATTAAGGAAGTTAATGCCTTTTTAAAAGAGTTTAATATTAAAATTAAGAATGGTCATCTTTACGGCGAAGAATTACAGATTCGTTATTTCTACTTTCAAGTTTACGCCTATATCATGACTGAAGCAGAGCTTCAAGAAGCTTTACTAGCCAATCGTAGCCATAGTCTAATTGCTGCCTTTGAAAAAGAGCTCGAAATTAAAATTAGTGGATTTAGTCGTAAACGAGTGGGTTTATGGGTTTTAATTAGTAAAAAAAGAGCTAAAAGCGTAAAGAAAATATACCGAACTATGTTGCAAAAAATGAAGCCTTACCGCGATGATTATCTTTATAACCAAGTAAGGCAACTTGTTTTACTCTACTCTAGTCGATATTCGATTGAGCTTGAAGATGAAGAGACGATGTTGCATTATATTTTCTTGACAACCCAATCGATTTTGTCTGAGCAAGATTTTAATAATTACGAGTTAATTAGAAGTCGCAGAACACCGACCGCTATGATGGACACGCTATCACGAGAGACGATTCTCTCTTATTATCGACCGATTAAACCAACCATTGCATTAGAAAGAAAGATAACGTTCTACTTATCTCAAATCAATGGCATCCTCTATTTTTTTGATGGTGCACTTGAAATACGCGCAGCCAACAGTGAGCTATCAAAAGTTAATGGGATCTGGGAGAATAATTTGGATCAATTAGGTCTACAACTTTTAGAAACAGCACTCGCAACGATTCAAAAAACACGTATACCTGAAAGTTCCTTGCAAGCTTTAACCTTGATGAATTACAACACGATTTTGGCAATTGTTGATTTAAGTATTTCCAAGGAAGTAGCTTTGGGGATAGACTTGGATTTAGATGATATGCAAAGAGAATATCTAACCCAAACACTTATTTTAAAATTGAAAAATACGATAGGCCTTACCGTTGAGAGCTATCAAGAAAATAGCAATTATGATCTTGTCGTGACCACAAATAAAGCAACTTATTATTCACCTGGAACAGAAGTTTATCTTATTTCCGAGAGGTTCTCTAAATTTGACCTATTTCAAATAAAGTCAATTATTGATGGGCTAAAGGGTCAAATTTAAAAATAATCCATACTATTTTGATAGAATGGATTTTTTATAAACCGCTAAATGAAAGGGTTTCCATTAAAAACTTTCATAATCAATCTAAAAAATAAAAAAACTTGGGAGTATTTACAAGAGAAAACAGTTTATTATACATACATAGCAAGAATACGCTTTCAAAAAACAGGAGGGTTTTAACATGACAGATTCAAAATATATTATGTCCATTGACCAAGGTACAACAAGTTCACGCGCAATTATTTATGATAAAAATGGTAGAAACGTAGCGAATTCTCAAAAGGAATTCACACAGTATTTTCCAGATGATGGTTGGGTAGAACATAATGCTAACGAAATCTGGAACTCTGTTCAATCGGTTATTGCAGGTGCCTTTATTGAATCTGGTATCCGACCAAGTGAAATAGCAGGGATTGGGATTACCAACCAACGTGAAACAACAGTTGTCTGGGATAAAGAAACCGGCTTACCTATTTATAACGCAATTGTCTGGCAATCACGTCAGTCAGCCGGGTTAGCAGATAAGTTGAAGGCAGATGGGTATGCCGATTTTATCCATGAAAAAACCGGTTTAATTATTGACGCTTATTTCTCCGCAACAAAGGTACGCTGGATATTGGACCACGTAGAAGGTGCACAAGAGCGAGCAGAAAAAGGGGAACTTCTTTTTGGAACCATTGATACGTGGTTAGTTTGGAAATTAACAGACGGTGGTTCACATGTTACCGATTATTCGAATGCTAGTCGAACCATGATGTTTAATATTCATAATTTAGAATGGGATCAAGAAATTCTTGATTTACTAAATATACCTAAAATAATGTTACCAAAAGCATGCTCTAATTCTGAAGTGTATGGCCATACCCGTAGTTTCCATTTCTATGGAGCAGAAGTTCCTATTTCCGGAATGGCTGGTGACCAACAAGCTGCTTTATTTGGTCAAATGGCATTCGAACCTGGAATGGTCAAAAGTACCTACGGGACGGGTTCCTTTATCGTTATGAATACAGGTGAAACACCGACCTTATCAAAAAATAATTTATTAACAACCATTGGTTATGGAATTAATGGAAAAGTTTATTATGCGATTGAAGGGAGTGTCTTTGTAACAGGATCTGCTATTCAATGGCTACGAGACGGCTTGCAAATTATCCAAAATGCTGGCGATACACAAAAAATTGCGATGGAATCTACGACTGAAGATGACTTATACATCGTTCCTGCCTTTACAGGATTAGGCGCTCCTTATTGGGATTCTAGTGCACGTGGAGCGGTATTTGGAATTACACGTGGGACTACACGAGCTGACTTTGTTAAAGCAACCTTGCAGTCAATCGCTTATCAAGTAAAAGACGTTATTGACACCATGAAAGAAGATACGGGGATTGATATTCCATTACTAAAAGTAGATGGTGGTGCGGCTCACAATGATTATTTACTTCAATTCCAAACAGATATTTTAAACTCTTCTGTCCAAAGACCACGTGATCTAGAAACAACCGCTTTAGGTGCTGCCTTTTTAGCAGGATTAGCAGTTGGATTCTGGAAAGATTTGGATGAATTAAAAGAATTTTACGAAGCAGGCGATTCTTTTGAACCATCTATGACTCCTGAAAAACGCGAAGAATTATACTACGGATGGAAACAGGCAGTCGCTGCGACACAAGCGTTTAAACCAATGCCATAATGTTATTTTTTAAGGAGGAAATATTACATGAGTTTTTCAATTGAAACACGCAAAAAAAATATTGAGGCAGTAAAGACAAAACAATTAGATTTATTGATTATCGGAGGTGGAATTACAGGTGCTGGTGTTGCGATTCAAGCTAGCGCCGCCGGTATGGATACCGCTTTAATCGAAATGCAAGACTTTTCAGAAGGAACATCCTCACGTTCGACTAAACTCGTGCATGGTGGAATTCGTTATTTGAAAAATTTTGACGTAGAAGTGGTTTCAGATACAGTAACGGAACGCGCGGTTGTACAAGGGATTGCGCCGCATATTCCTAAACCAGCACCGATGCTCCTACCCATCTACGATGAGGACAATTCAACATTTAATATGTTTTCTGTTAAAGTAGCTATGGATTTATACGACCAATTGGCCAAAGTAACAGGTAGTAATTACGCAAACTATACCCTGACAGCGGAAGAAGTATTAAAAAGAGAACCCTACTTGAAGAAAGACGGTTTATTAGGTGGGGGCGTTTATTTAGACTTCAAAAACAATGATGCTCGTTTAGTCATAGAAAACATTAAACAAGCCGCCGCTGATGGTGGAATGATGTTGAGTCGTGTCAAAGCAATTGGCTTTATTTATGACCAAGCAGGAAAAATTATCGGTGTAAAAGCTAAAGATTTGATGACAAATGAAACGTTTGATATCAAAGCAAATTTGGTTATCAATACAAGTGGTCCATGGGCTGACAAAGTTCGCCAACTGGATGAGTCGCGACAAGTGGTTCCACAACTAAGACCAACCAAAGGAATTCATTTAGTGATTGATAAAAGCCGATTGAGCGTTCCACAGCCTACTTATTTAGATACAGGCAAAGCAGATGGGCGGATGTTCTTCGTTGTTCCCAGAGAAAACAAAACATACTTTGGTACGACTGATACGGATTACAAAGGCGACTATCTCAATCCAATAATCGAGCAAGAGGACGTGGATTACCTGCTTGATTGCATAAACTACCGTTACCCAGAAGCAAACATTACGTTAGAAGATGTTGAGTCCAGCTGGGTAGGCTTGCGGCCTTTAATTTCAACCAATAGTGGTTCCGATTATAACGGAGGCGATAATGGAAGAATTACCGATGCAAGTTTTGAGCGTGTTGTGAATGTGGTTACTATGTACAATCAAAAAATTGTTGATCGTAACGCCGTAGAAGAAGCTCTTGGTCGTTTAGAAAGTGTTTTGTCTGAGGGAGAGGATAACCCTTCAGCAATTTCTCGTGGGAGCGATTTAGTCCGAGAAGAGGATGGCTTAATCACTTTATCAGGTGGAAAAATCACTGATTACCGAAAAATGGCTGAAGGCGCCATGAAATTAATCCAAGAATTACTCGAGACTGAATTTAAAAAAGAGTTTACACTGGTTGATTCCAAAACTTACCAAGTTTCAGGTGGAAAAATGGACCCGCAAAAGGTTGAGGAAACACTTGCAGAATTAGTTCAAATAGGCGTTGATAAAGGTTTAGACCAAGCAGATGCTGAGTATTTAGCAGATTTATATGGAACAAATGTAACCCAAATTTTTGAAAAAGTGGATACATTTACTGCATTCCCTGGACTATCTCTAAGAGAGAGTTTGAGTTTAGACTATGCTATGGATCAAGAAATGACACTTACACCAGCTGACTTTTTACTTCGTCGAACAAATCATCTGCTATTCATGCGCAATAGTTTGGATCAAATCAAAGAGCCAGTTATTGAAGCGATGGCAAATCTATTCGACTGGAGTGAAGAAGAAAAAAATCATTACAGTATGGAATTAAATAAAGCGATTGATGAATCCGATTTGGTCGCACTAAAAGGGGAGACAGTTTAATGAGTGGAGATATATTGCAGATATTTAGTGAGTTTTTAGGAACTTTGATTTTAGTTCTTTTAGGAGACGGTGTCGTTGCGGCCGTTAGTTTGAAAAAGAGTAAGGCTGAAGCTTCTGGCTGGATTGTTATTGCACTTGGATGGGGGGCAGCTGTAACAATAGCTGTTTATATCTCAAGCTTTATGGGACCAGCTCATTTAAATCCAGCAGTTACTGTGGCTATGGCCATAGCAGGTAACTTAAGCTGGGGATTAGTTCTACCTTTTATAGTAGCACAAGTCGTTGGTGGGATTGTTGGAGCAACATTGGTATGGTTATCTTATATGGATCACTTCAAAATTACTGATGATAAAGCAACCATCTTGGGTATCTTCTCAACCGGCCCAGCCATAAAAAATCCGGTATCTAATATTATCACAGAAGCAATTGGAACTATTGTCTTAATTCTAGGACTCTTCGCTTTTGCCCAATATACAGTCGCTGACGGTATGAGTCCGGTTCTTGTGGGTATTCTAATTGTTTCAATCGGTCTTTCTCTCGGTGGGGCAACCGGTTATGCAATTAACCCTGCACGTGACTTAGGTCCTCGTATTGCGCATCAATTATTACCAATCGCTAACAAAGGAACTTCAGACTGGGGATACGCTTGGGTACCAATCGTTGGACCGATTCTAGGAGCGGTTATTGCAGCAGGACTATTCGCACTTATCGTATAAAATTTAAAAGGTTAGAAACTTTATTCGCTAAAGTTTCTAACCTTTTTTATATAAACAGTCCAAATAAGATGGGCATAAAGATGGCCGGTGAATAATTGATGACCTTTAAATCGGTTATTTTTAACAGGTTAAATGCTAGACCAAGAATTAATAAGGAACCAACACTGGTCAAATTTTGGATAACACTTTCTGTCAAAAGGGGAGTCAAAGAAGAAGCAAAAAGAGCCATACCTCCTTCATAAACAACAACTAAAATACTCGCTAACGGAACCCCCAGACCCAAAGTAGAAGCAAGCACAATGGAGATAATACCATCTATAATTGCCTTGGCAAATAAAATATCGTGATTACCTGTTATACCACTTTGTAAAGCACCTACAATTGCCATAGATCCAATACAAACAATGAGACTGGTTGAAATAAAACCTTGAGCGATAGAAGGACTATCCCCTTTTTCATTTTGGATAAAGCGTGTTTCCAATTTATTACCAAATTGATTTACTTTTAAATCAAGATCCAGCCCTTCGCCAATTAAAGTCCCTAATACCATGGATAAGATAATAATCAGCATATTATCGCCACTTAACAGACCTTCCATTCCAACATAAAGGGCACAAAGAGCGAGTGCGTTCATCAGTGCATTTGTGATTTTTTCTGATAAACCACGTTTAAAAATAAGACCAAAACTTCCTCCAAGAATAATTGCTAAACCATTTGTTAGGGCGCCTAATAATATCATCCATTTACCTCACAATTTCTTACAGTTTTTCCTTTAATGCGTCAGCGATGGTTTGTAATTCTTCTAAATCTTTGCTGGTAGGATCTTCAACGGATAGAAGAAGAGTGTCTGCTACCAATTCGTCTGATGAATTGGTAGCAAGGATATAGACCTCACCGTAAAAATCATCTAAGTCCTTTACATGCTCCACGATGATATCCAATGTCGAGTTAGTATGATCTAATTTAAATTGATTTACTTTATTTAAAATTTCTTCTAGGTTCATAATCTTGCCCTCACTTTTATTTTGATAGCTCATTCTACCAATCAATAGCAGTATTAACAACATAATTTGTACTTTCGTCGTCGAATGCCTTACAATAAGAAAGAAGAGGAAGGAATGACGATATGGCAAAATATTTGATTGTGAATGCTGATAATTTGGGTATTTGTCAAGAAACAAACGCTGCTATTGAACGGCTGGCTCAAGCAGGTCGCATCACGTCCAGTTCCTTGACTGTAGTAGGAGAAGGTTTTATTGATGCTGTCAAACGACTTGAACAATTAAAACATATTGGTGTCGGTTTGCATGTAGAACTTCCCATTGATTATGATAAAAGAAATTTACTGAGTGAGAAACCTCAAAATATGTATGAAAAATCAGAAAGCATTCGGGCTATGAAAGAAATTGCTGCCCAATTTGAAAAAGGTAAAAACCACGGAATAGCTTTTGACCATCTAAATAGCAATTGTGATTCGCTAGAAGAAGAAAGACGGGTTGATTGTTTACCTGTTTGTCTCCATTTTTGTGCAACGAATGGATTACCGTTTCGTTATGCAATTCGTCATCAAGAAGAACTTTTTGAGAATTTTTTGAAGACTGACAACAAACCAGCTCAAAAGGCTCAATACCAAGTAGCGAGATTCGCACAGCAAAAAGATGTAGACATGCCAGAACAGATACTATCTTATCATGCCCCTATTCAAGAATTGACCACTTATCAGGGGTTAAAAGAATATTATCTCCATTTATTAAAGAATCTTCCCGATGGGGTATCTGAACTATACGTACAACCAGCTAGCGAAAAGAGTAAGTTTTTCGAGGATACAATCGAATGGAAAAAACGTATTTGGGACTACCAGTTTTTAATGGATACTGATTTTCTAAAAGTCATTCAAGAAGAGAATATTGAACTGGTCACGTGGCGTGAGGCTTTTAAAAAATAAATCGGAGAGGCGTGAGGCAATGAATAAATGGCTTTACTATTTTAATGAACTTACTCAATCTATTTCCAAAGGCTTAACCGGTTATTTAAAAGCAATGGCCAAGTTAGCGCTTCTCGGTCTGGTTATTTTGAGTATTGGATTGTGGTATTTCAATATTGATTGGTGGTTTCTCAAAGCACTAACCATTGCCATCATTGATCTCGTTCCTATTGTAGGAAGTGGCTTGATTATGGTTCCTTGGGCTTTAGGGCATCTGTTTTTAGGCAATACGACTTTAGCGATTCAATTGGGACTCTTGTATGTTGTTCTTGTAATTGTGCGCCAAATCGCTGAACCCATTATAACAGGCCGAGAAATTGGGGTACGCGCTGTTTATACCTTGCTATCAACAGTTGTGTGCGGGATTATATTTGGGCCATTAGGGGCAGTCTTCGGTGCAGTCGTAGCCATAATTCTAAAATCTGTCTTTGAAGTGATAACTATTAAAGACCGCGTTGATTCCTAAATAAAGCCTTATTTGCCAAATAGATAGGCATTCAGTATAATAAAAAAAGTTGGTTCTTATAAAGGACTGGATGCTATCGATAGGAAGAGGTTATTAGGATGAAAAAAAGAATTGACTTAACAGGAAGACAATTCAACGATTTAACTGTTTTGAGTAAAGCGGGAATAAAAGAAAGAGGACGCTTTTGGAATGTTAAATGTGTCTGTGGTAAAGAATTTATGATCGAACAATCTCTTTTAAAGAATGGCGTTATTAAAGATTGCGGGCATGAATCATTAACCCAAACTGTTAAGAAGAAAAAATCTAAAAAAGCTTCAAATGGTACAGGTTATGTAGGTGTGACTAAGAACGAATTGAAAAGTGGCACACGCTACAAAGCAAATATTAGTGTAAAAGGTAAAAATAAACATTTAGGAACCTTTTTAACGCTTGAAGAAGCAATTGCTGCCCGTCAAGAAGCAGAAGAAAAATACAGATAAAGAAAAATGCGTAAGGATTTATATCCACTACGCATTTTTTTGATGCAAACATCATAAGAAAAAATTTAATGTGCCCTTATGATGAAAAAATCAGCTTTTTCATCATAAGCAAGAGTTATTCTCTTTCTTATGATGAAATTTCGGAAAAATTCATCATAAGAACTACTTCAAACAAACTTTATGATGAAAAACTCTATATAAACAAGCTAGCTGCTTCGATTGCTTCACCTAAAACCAACAGCCAATCTTCACGGCCTTTTGGAGCAGTCAATTGTACGCCTAAAGGGAGACCCGATGCTGTTAAATGAACGGGTAGGCTTAAAGATGGCGCGCCTGTTAAGTTCGCTTGCATCCCAAACGGTGTGATGGGTAAGCTCTCATCAAACATATCCCAAACAATTTGGGCTTGTTCACTGGCTGAATAATCTTGAATAGTAGCCATTTTAGCCTGTAACTCCTGAGATTGCCATTCTTGACCAACAAGAGGTGCCACATCAGCAGTGGTAGGTGTTAATAATAAATCATAATCATCATGAAAGTGAGCCATGGTTTCAGCAGTAGCATCCCATGCTTTTAAAGTACGCGAATAATCAGCAGCCGAAATGTTTTTACCAGCTTGATAGAGGACCCAAGTCACTAACTCCATATCGTCAATGGTAAGCCCGCGACCTAATTGATTTTCAATCCCCTCTAGCATCGCAGTTGTTTCCCCGCAATTCATTGTGTAATAACTCTTCATTAAAGAAATCCCGTCATAATTTGGATCTTTTTCACTGACATCGTGACCATTTTTTTCAAGCCAAGCCACTATCTTTAAAACGGCTTTTTTAACTTCATCACTCACTGGCGAATCAATGGGCGATTTTAAAGAGTAAGCAATTCGAAATTGTCGCTTACTATTTTCCATAAAGTTATTCGGTAAAAGCGGTGTCTGGAAAGCAGCAGCTAACTGCACGGTTTGCATAGATTGTAGCAACGTACTTGTGTCACGAATTGATTTGGTTAACGCAAAATCAATAGAGGCACCTTGCCAATTTCGTCCGCTCCCCGGTCCAACCGGCATACGCCCGCGAGTTGGTTTCAAACCCACGAGACCGGTAAAAGAAGCAGGAATACGAATAGACCCGCCCCCATCACTGGCCCCAGCAATTGGCACCATACCAGTTGCAACAGCAGCAGCGGCACCTCCACTTGATCCTCCTGGAGAGTAGGCGGTATTCCAAGGATTACGACTAGGACCATAAAGTTCAGGCTCAGTAATATTTTTAAAGCCAAATTCAGGAATATTGGTTTGGCCAATTACAATAAAACCAGCATCTTGCAAGGCTTGAGTATAATGACTGGTCTGATGACTACGAACATTTTTTAATAAAACCGATCCAGAAGTAGCAGGCTCACCTTTTAGCGTTTGGCCCATATCTTTTAATAAAATAGGGACACCCCCAAAAGGCTTGCCAGTGAAATCTCGTGACTCTGCTTCTTTCAAAGCTGCTTCAAATCGGGGATGAATCACGGCATTCATTTGTTTATTATGAGTTTCAATCTTCATAATTGCTTGTAGAACGAGCTCCTTGGCAGATAAACGTTTTTCGCGAACAGCAGTGGCATAGTAAAGCGCATCTTCACTACGATTTATCTCAATCATCTCGACAACTCCCATCTAAATATATCTTGAATTATAACATAAATAAGTATTGGCATTCTGTGTATTGAGTGTATAATACACTGGTAAGATATAAATAGAGACTTTGGAGGAATACAGATGAAGAAAAAATGGTTTTGGATTGGCGGCGTCTTACTCGCTATTATTATAGCGGTCGTTGTCGTGGGATTTATTGGCAATAGAAATGAACCGATTGATGACTCACTCGTGATGGAAGATCCATTTGGAATTGAATATTTTACCGTTCCACCTATGGAACAAGTCTATGTAAATGGTATTGTAAAACCGGAACAATCTCAAGATTTTAATCAAGAAACTACACTGGGAACTAAAAGTGATTTGCAAGTAGAAAACGGTCAAGTTGTTGAAAAAGATACACTTTTATACAGCTATACCAATGAAGAACTCTTAAGAGAAATTTCAAAAATGACCAGCGAAGCAGCACGTTTAGAAACACAACGCGCAAATACTGCTTATAAACAACAACTAGCCATTGACCGTTGGTACGCTGCATCCGATGAAGAACGTGAAAATCAAACGCTAGATGAAATTTATATGGAATTTAACATACCTGATATTGATTCCCAAATCCAAGAAGCATATACGATGATTGCTGATTTAGAAGCAGAAGCGTATACAGAAGTATTAGCACCTTTTAAAGGAAAAGTAGTTATCCCAGAAGAAATAACAGCAAACGCACCACTTATGAAATTAATTTCAGAAAACTTCTATGTTTCAGGCACGTTAAATGAAAAAGACCTTGAAAAAGTAAAAGTAGATCAAGCGGCCGATATTACCGTGGTTTCTAATAATTTTACGACTCGTGGAAAAGTATCGTTTGTTGACACGACGCCCGCTGATAGTGAAACAGATGCCTTTGGTGGTGCTTCAACCATGTCTTCTTATCCAGTAAAACTAGATTTTGACTCCTTAGAAGGGATTGTAAATGGTTACCATGTTCAAGCAACTATTCAGTTAGAAGAAAATCAAGTGTGGATTCCAGCAGCAGCTATTCATACAGAGGGAGAAAAATCTTATGTGCTTGTTAATGATTTTGGAACCGTGGCAAAGCGTGTCATTCAATTAGGTAAAGAAAAAGACCAAGAAGTTGAAATTACAAGTGGATTAGAAGCTGAAGATGAGATTATTGTCTCTTCAAAAGAAGCGTTGCAAGAAGGAGATATACTCGATCCAACTATGATGGAAGTACCATTGCCAGAGGAGGAGTAAGAATGGATACAAAGGAACACCGCCTTCTCGTTGAAATAACCGATGCCACAAAAGTTTTCTATTCAGGAAAATTAGCTACAAATGTACTTAAAAATGTTGATTTACGGATTTATGAAGGAGATTTTCTAATGATCCTGGGTAAATCTGGGAGCGGGAAAACAACTTTAATGAATATTATTGGATTTTTGGATCGCTTGACAACGGGTACCTATTCTTTTTTAGGAGAGGATATCTCACATCTTTCTGAAAATAAAAAATCAGAAATTCGAAATCAGAACGTCGGCTTTATCTTTCAACAGTTTCATCTCATTCAATCATTAAATGTCAGTCAAAATGTGGAGCTTCCGCTCGTTTATGGGGGCGAATCAAATCGTAAAGAACGCCTAAAACTTTCAAAAAAATACCTAGAATTAGTAGGGATTCCAGAAAAAATGCAAGCTAAGACAACCGAACTTTCAGGTGGGCAACAACAACGTGTGGCGATTGCACGTGCTTTGATTAATGAACCCTTAATCATTATGGCAGATGAACCAACGGGTGCGCTTGACTCAGAAACAGGCGCTGGAGTAATGGAACTTCTTAAAGGGTTAAACCGCTCTGGTAAAACCATAGTGATGGTTACCCATGATGAAGACCTGTTAGCTTATGCCACACGTGTTATTCGGATGCAGGATGGTAGCTTTATTGAAGAGGAGAGGATGAACGGATGATTCGAAATATTTTTATGAGTACCCTATTAAGTTTACGTGCCCATAAGTTGCGTGTCTTCTTAACCATGGTGGGAATCATCATTGGGATTGCCTCTGTCGTAACGATTGCTGCGTTAGGAGAAGGGGTGCGCCAAGAGAGTTTGGGCTTAGCCGATACTACGCAAGCAAATGTGGTGACGATTAAGCATGGAGCTGATACAGCAGATGACTCGGGCATGATGTATGTGGAAGATGATTTTACCTTTTCAAAATCAGATATGCGTCGGATTTCACGTCTGGAAGGAGTAGCATCTGTTTTGCCAGGCTATGAGACGTGGGGAATGGTCTCTGAAGATAGCATTGATGCAAATCTTGATTATTTTGGCGCCCAAGCTAGTAGCAGTTTAACACCTTTTAAAAAAGAAACACGAATTGCTTACGGCCGGAATATTACTTCTCAAGATGCTGGTCGTGATGTGATTGTGTTATCCCATGAAGTATTGGATTATGGCATTATTGTCGATGATCCTACACAATTACTAGGCCAAGCATTGAGTATTAATGGGTTTATGTTTGAAATTATCGGAATCAAAGAAGCTTTTGATTATGAAACGATGCTCCCTAATAGTGATTATACCTGGGAAGAATCCTATACTAGTGTCGTTCCACATGCGGCTTTTAATCAACTAACCGGGACACGAGACATTAAATCTTTAAAAATTAAAACATCTGATGCGGCTGAACGTGATGTGGTAACAATGGCAGTTCTGGATGATTTGATGATGGCCTATCCAGATGATGATGGTTACTTTGAAGAAGATCGTACCAATGAACAGATGCTTGAGGAAATCAACACCTATATCAATAGCATTGTAATGTTCTTAGTGGCAATTACAGCAATTTCTTTGTTTGTTGGTGGTATTGGTGTCATGAATATTATGTATGTGTCAGTTACGGAGCGGAAACGCGAAATTGGTATCCGGCGCGCCATTGGGGCTAAACCACGCATGATATTGTGGCAGTTTTTATTAGAAGCCGCTTTTATTACCTTTATTGGGGGATTAATTGGACTTTTACTTGGTTACGGTATTGCGACTTTAATTGGTCACTTTATCAACATGCCAGTCTATTTAACCCCAGGTATTATGACAATTGCAACTTCCGTTTCCATACTAACCGGATTAATCTTTGGAATAATCCCTGCTTTGAGTGCTTCAAGAATGGATCCTATTAAAGCAATTTATCAATAATTCAACCTGTGACTACCGGACAATTTCGGTAGTCATTTTTTTATTTAAATGGTTGACAAACAAAAGCGTACACGATATAATTGTTTCGAAATGAAGATATATGAATTAAATAAAAAATAATCAAAGGGGTTTTAGAACGTGAAAATTGGTATTATTTCAGGAAGTGTGCGGGAACAAAATAACGCAACAGCAGTATCAGAATGGGTTCATAATTTTGCAACACAACGTAATGACGAAGGTGTTGATTACGAATTGGTGCATCTATCCGATTACGAACTTCCTTTATTAGGAGCAAGAATTCCAGAGAAAGTGAAAGAGAAAACCATGTCTACAATAAAAAACTGGTCTGAAAAAATGGCTAGTTTTGATGGCTATGTTTTCATTACACCAGAGTATAATCATGCAATTGGTGGTGCTTTGAAAAACGCACTTGACTACCTAAAACCAGAAGTAGCTAATAAAGCTGCTGCAATGGTCGGTTACGGCGGTTTAGGTGGAACACGTGCACATGCTAACATGCGTTTGATTTTAGGTGGGCTCGGTGTTGCAACGGTTCCGAGATCAACGAACTTTTCTTTAATGACTGACTTCGAAAATATGTCAATTTTCAAACCAAACGCTTATAATGAAGTGAATGCAAATGGCATGTTAGATGATCTCGTTTTATGGTCACAAGCGTTTCAAACAATTCGTTAAAAGGATAATGAGAGATCACCTCTTCAGTATTTATTTTAAGTCCATTTGTTTTTAAAAATTAAAGGAGTGATTTTGGTGACGATTCAAGAACAAGTGAGTAAAGATTTTATTCAAGCGCGTAAAGACAAGGATAAATTGAAGACAGATGTTTTGCGAATAATCAAATCATATTTTGATGCATTTAAAATCGATAATGGACGCGAAATGGATGATAAAGAACAAGTGAATTATCTCCTGAAAGAGCAAAAACAAACGGAAGAAGCCATTACGTTTGCAAAAGAAGCAAATCGTGCTGATCTAGTAGAAGAAAATCAGGCGAAACGAGAAATCATTGGGGCTTACTTACCTCAAATGATGACCGAAGCAGAAGTAACCGAGTTTTTAACTAAAAAAGGCGTTCCCGATATGGTTATGAAAGATGCGATGAAACTTGCTATGAGTGAATTGAACGGTAAAGCAGAAAAACGCATGGTTTCTCAAGTAGTTAAGAAGCTTCTAGCTAAATAATTTAAAAAGGTCTCTCTTAGTCATCAAATGATTAAGAGAGACCTTTTTTGATGGAAAAAATAAACCATATCGGTTATGGTTGAAGAAGATTAAAATCTAAAAGAATGGATAAATAGGTGATAGAAGATGACATTTATTCACGCACAAGAAACGGATATGCCAGAAATTATGCAAATTATTAACGATGCAAAAAGAAGATTACAAAAAAGTGGCATTGATCAATGGCAAGATGGCTATCCGAATGAAGAATCATTAGGACAGGATATTTCTCGTGGTGATTATTATTTATATGTTCGCGAAGAGAAGCTCATGGCCGTTCTAGCATTGGTTTTTGATGGCGATCCGAACTATAAGGTGATTACAAACGGTGAATGGTTGACGGAGGATAAGCCTTATAGTGCGCTTCACCGTGTTGCTGTTGCTGAACAAGAATTAGGTAAAGGGGTTATGGGACAAGTATTTAAAATAGCGGAGACAGAGACACTAAAAAGAGGCTATGCCAGTTTAAGAGTTGATACACACCCTGATAATAAACGAATGCAGCGGGCGATAGAAAAAGCGGGCTACACCTATTGTGGCCATATTTATTTAGAAAATGGCGATTTACGTTATGCATACGAAAAAGTACTCCATTAAACAGATTTGATTTTTAAACAAAGTCGCTTTTAGTGACAGCTTCTTAAAGTGAAATCATTTATGCTATAATGGAGAAATGATATCTTGTAAGGAGGGATAGCGATTGGAATGGAGAAAAGTACCAGTATTGACTCTGTCAGAAGAAAATTTACCCAACGATATATTTAACAAAGGGGTAGCCCTTTATGGAACAAATAAAGTAAACCAACAAACCGTAGAAGAAAAACCGAGCCGTGTCAAAATTACTTTTTCAGTTGCCAGCAATCCATTAGTAATGACGGAAGTAAATGTGGATGCGATTCGCGAAAATCTTTCTGGAACGTGTACATGCTCTTACTTTAAAAACAATGAAGGTCCCTGTGAGCACCTAATCGCTTCCATGCTTAAATACAATGATTTAGCTGATCAACACAATGCGCAAGAATCTGAAAACAAGGCTGAAATAGAAGTAGAACCAGAAACGGATAACTACCTAGCAGCTACTTATATTATGAATAATATGACGGATTTTTTAGATGCGGATACAGGTTACCGCGGACGAAAAAAGGTAAAATTTGAATATCAATTTGCCATTCAATCATTGGATGAAGACGAAGAAAGTTCTATCCGAGTCAGAGTGGGCACAAATAAGCTTTACCAAATTAAAAATGTAGAACAAGCTGCTGAGCTGTTTTTACGTGAAACTCCGCAATGGTTTGGTAAAGATTTCGAATATGACCCAGCGGAACATTACATTGGTTCTAAAGACCGTAATATGCTTTACACCTTGTTAGAACTCAAAAATTACCACTTCCAATCAAAATCCTATTACAATTACAGCGCAGGAAATAAAACTGAAATTACCGTACCACCGGTTATGATTAAAGAAACTTTGAAAAAGGTATTGGATACAGAAAATCATAGCGTTAAGATCCATCATCAAGATAAAGCCTTTGAAGAAATAATTGATCCGATTATTTTTGAAGAGGGAGAAACCTTACTGCCTTTATCTTTTGAGATTTCTGAAGTAGCTGGTCGTGAAGATCTCTATGAATTTCGCCAAGAAGAAAAAGAAGCTATGCCTTTTCATTTGTTTCCAATCCAAAAAGTTATGGTTCAAGAGAATACTTTATACTTTTTATTAGATGAAGAGTTGCGCATTATTAATATTTTAATTAATGCTACACATGGTAATAAAAAAGATCGGGTCGTTATTCCTAAAAATATGATGCGCGACTTTATGACCAGTTCGGTTCCAACAATCCGGAAACGATTTTCTTTAACAGTCTCTCCTAAAGTAAAAAAAGAATTTCAAAAAGAAAAACTCAAGGCGAAGCTGTATTTAGATTGGCAAGAAGAGCGTCTCTGGGTAGATTTACAATTCTTTTACGGTGAGGAGTCTTATAGACCACTCGTATTCAATGAAACGGACGGTTTGCCTGAAACAGTCTTAGTAGATTTAGAAGCAGAAGGAGCCATTTTGAATGTCTTTTATGACTTTGAATTTCCTTTTGATATTGTAGAGGATAAGTTAAGCCTTTATGATCCCGATGAAATATACCGTTTCATTTATGATGCCTTGCCTGAGTTTGGTGAGATGATGGAAATTTATACCACTGAGAATATGAACCATCTTCTCTATACTGCTCAAGCTTCCCCACAATTAGTTATTGATATGAATGAAAAAAGTAATCTACTACAGGTCACCTTTGACATTGAAGGTATTGATGAAGCCGAATTAAAGAAAATTATGAAGGATTTAGCCGCTAATAAAAAATACCGTCGTTTATCTAATGGCAAACTCATCAACTTAAAAGATCAAGCATTCCAACAGTATCAAGAAACTTTACAGCAATTAGATATTAACCCTACTAAGGCTAGTCGCGAGATGGAAATGCCTTTACACCGTATTTTTGCTTTAGATGATGCCACCTTGCAACGTGCTAATTTGAAAAATCCGGTTAAGGAGTTTTTAAAACGATTAGACTCATTAGAAACGATTAATTATCCGCGGCCAAGTGCTCTAGTCGCCAACTTACGCCCTTATCAAGAAGAAGGCTTTCAGTGGTTGAAGATGCTGGATGCCTATGGGTTTGGCGGTGTTTTAGCAGATGATATGGGTCTTGGAAAAACGGTCCAAGCGCTCACTTACATTGCTTCATCGATTGAGGAAAATGATCAGCCCATCTTAGTTGTTTGCCCGTCCAGTGTTTTGTATAACTGGCAAAAAGAGGCCCGTCAATTTTTACCTAATCTTGAAACAGCTTTAATTACCGGTCCCAAAGAAGAGCGGGATCTTAAAATCGCGCAAGCAAAAGCGGATGGAATTAAGCTATGGATCACTTCTTATCCTGTTTTATTACGTGATATTGATTTGTATGGTGAAATAATTTTCCGGAGTATTATTTTAGACGAAGCACAAATTGTTAAAAATAATATTGCTAAAACGACTAAAGCAGTCCGTCAATTAAAAGCTCATACAAAGTTTGCTTTGAGTGGGACACCTTTAGAAAATCAATTAGGAGAGCTCTTCTCTATTTTTTCTATTGTTGTTCCCGGTTTATTCCCATCTCAAAAAGCCTTTAAAAATATGGACATTGCACAAATAAATCGGAAAATAAAACCATTTGTTTTGCGTCGACTCAAAAAGGATGTTTTAACTGAACTACCAGATAAGGTAGAATCTGTTGAATATATTGACTTGGCTGACCAACAAAAAGCTATGTACCTGTCTCAATTGCGCCTCGTTCGGAGCGAAACCAATGAGCTATTAGAAGCAGGGACAGTTAACGAAAACCGAATTAAAATCCTAGCAGGATTGACGCGTTTGCGCCAAATTTGTTGTGATCCCCGCTTAGTTAATCCCGATTATCAGGGGGAGTCGGCCAAACTAGAACGGTTGATGGAGTACTTGGATAATGCACGCGAAAATGGGAAGCGTGTGGTCCTATTTTCGCAATTTACACAAATGCTTCAAATTATTCGAAACCGTCTAGCTGAACAAGAGCGTGATTATTTTTATTTGGATGGTCAAACTCCAAACCTAGAACGCTTAGCTTTAACGACACGCTTTAATGAGGGTGAAAAAGATTTATTTTTAATTTCCCTACGAGCAGGCGGTACTGGTTTGAACTTGACTGGTGGCGATACGGTTATTCTCTATGATAGTTGGTGGAATCCCGCAGTTGAAAGCCAAGCAACGGACCGTGTTCACCGTTATGGACAAACCAAAAAAGTCCAAGTCATTCGAATGATTTGTACCGGTACTATTGAAGAGCGGATTAATGAATTACAAGATAAAAAACGCGAATTGATTGACCAAGTGATAACGGAAGGAAAACAATCCTTTACAAGCTTATCCAAAGAGGAAATTATCGGTATTTTAGGCGATGAATAAAAAGAGATTGGGAACATTCTAAGTTCTCAATCTTTTTTTTAATAAAATCATCATAACTTGTTAAAATTAGGGCTCTAGCGATGAAAAAACTACTTTTTTCATCAGTAAGTGGTTCAAAATAATTCCTAGTGATGAAATCCGGGCAAATTTCATCACCAGACAAGAATATAAAGCTTCTAATGATGAAATCGATATTGAATCAAGCGAGTATCTCAAAAAATCATGATATAATGAGACTATCTTTACCCATACCATCCATTAAAATTGTAAATGAGGGAATAGCTATGAACAATATAACAAAATTTATACTCAAACTCTTTTCCTCACCGAAAATAGATATGCAGGAGAACTATTTACAAGTAAGGCGCCTGCAAGAGTTTATTCAACAGCCACCAAAAGATAGTTATCGAATCTTGGATCGCCAAATTTATGCAGAAGATATGAGTCATGAAATTCCAGTCCGGATTTTCCAGCCTAAAGAAAAACGTAGTGATGAAATCTTACTTTTCTTCCATGGCGGTGGTTGGGTACTGGGAAGTATTGATACATATACAAGGGACTGCATCCGAATGGCCGATAAGACAGGTCGGGCCGTTTTAGCAGTTGATTATTCCAAAGCACCAGAGCACCCATTTCCAGCTGGATTTGATGATTGTTTTCGTGTAGCGGAAGTACTCATTAATCGTCCCGAATTAACTGGGCTTCACAATGCAGAAAACCTCGTCTTAATTGGCAATTCAGCAGGCGCAAATTTAGCAGCGGCAGTTTCCTTACGATTAAGAGATGAAGGAAAGCAATTACCGCATAAGCAAATTCTGATTAACCCCGTTACTTATTGGAATCACGATGAACGTTCTCCTTTTCAAAGCGTTGAAGAAAATGGCTACGATTATGGACTGACTAATAAAAAATTACGCGAATATATGGAAATGTATGCCCCAGATGAAAAAGTACGGCAATCGCCTTATGTCTCTCCCATAGTGGCAGATGATTTAGCCAACCAACCAGCGACACTCATTATTACGTCCCAGTTTGATCCTTTAAGAGACGAGGGCGAAGCTTACGGGCAGCTACTATGGCAAGCAGGTAATGAAGTTCGAATTTTTCAGGCAAAGAATACCATCCATAACTATCTGTTTGGTCCTATTTCTACCGACTCAGATGAAAAAACCTACCGACTAATTGAAGATTATTTGGAAAACCGTTTAAAAGGAAGTGATGCATATGGAGAAGAGAAAGGCTACCAACCGTAAAAAATGGGTGCGGCTTGATAATGCATCCAACATCTTCCTTGCCGCAATGACTAATCGGGATAGCAAAGTCTTTCGATTCAGTGCGGAACTGACAGATACCGTTGATTCGGATCTATTGCAGCAAGCTTTAAATGAAGTTTATAGCCAATACTTGCTCTATCATAGTGTTTTGCGGCGCGGTATTTTTTGGTATTATTTAGAAGAAAGTGACTTAAAGCCGGTTGTTCAACTGGACACCAACCCATCTTGCCAGCCGCTTTATCATTTTGATCGACGTGAATTATTATTCCGAGTTGTCTATTGGAAGAAGCGGATCAGCTTAGAAGTCTTCCACGTTTTGTCTGATGGAACCGGAGCTATGTGGTTTTTCCAAGATTTGTTAAAAGAATACCTCTTGTTAAAAAATCCTGAAATAAATCCAGAAGATTTGGAAGTAGCCGAATATAATCATGACACCTCAAGTGAAGATAGTTTTGCGAGACATTTTCGGGTCAAAGATCAGAAAAATTTTGGGCAAGCGACCCAATCGGCCTTACGCAGTTTTAGTAAGGTCACGGTTAAAGCAAAAGAACTGCTTTATCCAACAGGAGACGCTGATGAAAAGAAGGTTTATCATTACAAAGGAACTTACACACCTGATAATCGTCCACGTATTGTCGAGATGGAAATGCCGGTTAAAAAGATACTAAAACGAGCTAAAAAGGAGCAAGTTTCCTTAACCATTTATTTAACTGCTTTGTTTATGGAGTCTGTCCGTAAAAGTGCCAAGGATTTTCACGGCAACGAGACAATGGCTGTTTCAGTCCCGGTCAATTTAAGGCAATTTTATCCTTCGACTTCCGCGCGAAATTTTTTCGCAGTAACACGCTTAGAGTATACCTATCAACCAGGCAAAAAAAATTCTGTGTCGGATATTTGTAAAGAATTGAAAGAGCAATTAAGTCCACAATTAGAAAAAAAACATTTAGAGAAAATTTTGACGCGATTAATTTATTTTGAATATCATCCACTCGCGCGTATTATTATTCGCCCCTTAAAAGATTTTGGGTTAAAATTAATTAATCATTCGACGAATAAAAATTTGACACTGGCAATATCAAATTTAGGCAGGGTGTCTTTTTCAAAACCAATTGAAAGTTTCATCAACCAAGTCTATTTCCATACGATTGCGGTTCGTCCGCAATTTTGTGCGATTAGTCATGGCGACTATTTTACCATTTCCTTTACGTCGCCTTATATTGAAACCGATATATTCAAAGAGTTCGCACGCTCTTTAACAGAAGATGGCGTACCAATCACAGTAACGGTTAACAAGGTTACGGAAGAGGAGTTAGGAGGGGGTTCTCATGCGGGAGTGTGAAAATTGCCATGTTGCTGTCAAAGGCAATCGGGAAAAATGTCCTTTGTGTCAGACACCGCTAGACACAACCAAACCCCCCGTTGCGAGTTCCTATCCAGATGTTCCCTTACGGTTTAATAAACAACGGATAACAAAATGGTTAGCCCTCTTATCTTTAATCATTATATTTACGACGCTCGGGTTAGGTTTCATTTGGCGGGGGAATATTCAATGGATTCAAGCAGCGTTATTTGGCATTATGTCCATGTGGCTGGTTGTTTTAACAATCGTCCGCAAGCGGCGTAATTTAGCAAAAAGTCTTTTATATTTACTCATCATTCTGTCACTTCTGTGTGTGTACCTTGACTATTTAATTGGTTGGACAGGGTGGTCAACAACCTTTGCAGTGCCGATTTTTTGCAGTTCAGCCGTCATTGGCATGTTTGTATCGAGTCGCTTAATGAGAATGAAATTAGCTGATTACATTCTCTATTTGGCTGCAGCAGCCATGCTAGGATTAATTCCCATTCTTTTTTTAATTTTTAGCTGGGTGAGTACAACTATTCCGAGTTGGATATCCATTGGTTTTAGTAGTCTCTTACTATTACTGATTTTATTCTTTAACGGTAGCGAAATAGTACGTGAGCTTCAAAAACGGATTTTTATATAGAAAAAATGATAGTAGCAAAACTATAAGGGGGAAATTTGACAGATGAAAAATGAAGTAGCAGTTATAACCGGAGCAAGTTCTGGAATTGGGCGAGAGATTGCCAAGAACCTCAGTAAGCGTGGTTACAATCTTGTTCTTGTAGCACGACGTGAGGACCGTTTAGAAGAGCTGGCAAAAGAAGTTGACACCCATTGCCAGATTATTACAGCTGACTTAGCCAACTTAAGTGAAGCGCATGGTTTGCACGAAACGGTTCAAGACCAAAACGTGACGGTACTAGTTAATTGTGCAGGATTTGGGCTTTTAGGTGATTTTGCAACCACAGAATTAGACCGTGAAATCGATATGATCAATCTTAATATTTCTGCTCTCCACATATTAACGAAACTCTTTTTACAGGACTTTATCGAAAAAGATAAAGGGCATATCCTAAACGTTGCTTCTATAGCAGGGCTTCTCCCAGCTGGTCCATATATGGCTACTTACTATGCAACAAAAGCCTATGTGGTCAGTTTGACGCAAGCAATTAATCAAGAATTAAAAAATCGAGATAGCCAAGTGCGAGCAAGTGCGCTTTGCCCGGGACCGGTTGATACCGAGTTTAATGAAGTAGCGGGCGCTTCCTTTGCTCTAGCAAGTATCACTGCTGAAGAGTGCGCGCGTTATGGTGTTCGTAATTTATTCAATAATAAAGTTTTAATTATTCCAGGAGCGAACTTAAAGGTTGCAGCTGTTATTGCTAAAATAGCACCAAGAAGCCTCCTTGTTAAAATTGCCGGTCATCAACAAAAAAGAAAACATTAGAATGAGATAACCACGTATATCAAGAAGCCATTCCAGGTTAAATGGGATGGCTTCTTTGCGTATTCGAATAAATGGAAAACTAGTGTGCAATATGCTATAATTAAAAATGTTACTTTTAGCCAATTAGAGCGATTTCATTAGAGTTTGAAAGGGGATATACCCATATGAATAATAAAACAATTCAAGAAGAACAAGCGCGTATGGATAAGGTGATTGCTATTATCACAGCAGAAGCAGATCAATTAAAATCCGAATATACGACAAAGCTTGAAATCCAAAAGCAATTATTAAAACAATCCTCTGAAATTCGAATCAATAATAGTTCCAGTGAAGCCATGTGGGAAACTTCCGGCGAATTAAGAGAGTTTGAACAAAACTTAACCATAAAAAGTAGCGAACTGATTCAAGTTCAAAATAGAAGAACGGTTTTGGAAAAAATGCAAGAAGATCCTTATTTTGGACGGATTGATTACCAAAATCTTGCTTATTCAGAAGAAGAACAAATTTATGTGGGAATCGGCTCACTCTTTGAAGACAATGAGAATTATATTGTAGACTGGCGCGCGCCTATTTCTGCACTTTATTACGAAGGAAATGTGGGCGATACCGTCAAACTACGTATCGGCGACCGTTTCCAAGCTTTTGAAGTAGATTTAAAAAGACAGTTTCGTGTTCAAGCAGGTAAAATCGTTGGTATGATTGATACGGATAACGTTATGGGTGATCCTTATCTTATGGAAGTATTAGAAGCAGGATCATCGAGTTTAATGGGACCCGTTGTGGCAACCTTACAAAAAGAACAAAATCGTATCGTCCGTGATACCCAATCACGCAATGTTTTAATACAAGGTGTGGCTGGTTCAGGAAAGACCGTTGTGATGATGCAGAAGATTGCCTATCTTCTATATGCGTTTCGGGCCCATCTTAAAACAGATGAAATTTTACTCTTTTCGCCTAACCGTATTTTCCAAGCTTACATCTCGCAAGTTTTGCCTTCACTTGGCGAATGGGATGTGGAAGGTAATACTTTTCCACAATTTATTCAACAACGTGTCACTAACTTCAAAATGATTCCTAATGAAGTAGGTGAAAACACGGCGATTCAAAACGTTAAAGGAAGCAGTGCCTTTTATGGTGCTCTAGAACGATACAGTCAACTTCTTAAAAATAAATATTTGTTATTCCGAAATATTATGCGTGAAGATGATGTCTTGATTTCCAAAGAAGAAATTCAAGAAATTTATAGTTCTATTGATAGTAAAGGAACCTTGGCTGCTAAGTTAGAAATTTTGCGTGCTAGATTGCTCCAACGCTTAGATGAATTAAGAGTAAGTAGTTTGGATGCCGATTGGGTGGATGATGCTCTTCAACACTACGATACCGATAGCTTGCATCGTTTCGAAAGCCAATCCCATAATATTGTTAAAATGGAAAGCTATATGCGCCAACAAATTGTCAGCGACGCCTTTAAACCGATTGAGCACCGTGTAAATAGTCAAGCCCATATACGTTATCGTGCGCAGTACTTGCACTTTTTAAAATCAATTCCTAACTTAATGAATTTAGAAAGCTTTCATGTTTCCACTGAGGAATGGTCTGATCATATTGGCGATGTACGTGAAGAAATGCGCAAGAACCGATTTTATTACTATGATATGACGACTTATTACGCACTTTTACTACAAATGAAGGGGATGATGACTCAAAAGTCATACCAATACATTTGTATTGATGAAGTTCAAGACTTTACTCCCTTTCAAATGCGTTTACTTAAGAAATTATATCCACGTGCACGTTATGTGATGGCGGGGGATTTAAATCAAAATATCTGGCAGAACCGTTTGGATTATGACGTATTAAAAAATATTTTCGAAGAAGAAGAAATAAAACGTCACCTCCTCTTAACCAGTTACCGTTCAACAAAAGAAGTCATGGCTTTTGCGGACCAGTTTGCCATCTTGGACGATCAAGAAACCAAACCTATCCGTTCGCGTGAAAAACCAGAAGTTCTCTTTCGTGAAAGTCAAACTTTTACAAAAGATTTAAAAGAACGACTAGATGAACGTGTAGCTAGAGGTGAGCGGATTGCTTTCTTGACGCCAACTAGTGCAGGAATTGATAAGGTCGTCAGCTTTTTAGATGAGTGGGGTGTGGATTACCAAACCATTTACACCGATGACACCATCATGAATAAACAAATTGTTGCCATGCCTATTGGCTTAGCAAAAGGTTTGGAGTTTGACGTTGTCGTTGGAGTAGGAACAGATGAGATTATTGCATCGATTGCTGGAAGTAATAACCAACAAATTTGGTATACAATTTTTAGCCGAGCTATGCACCAACTGTATCTGATTACTTCAAACAAAGACTCAAAACTACTACAAGGGATTGACCCTGAAACTTACAAAATAGTTGAATAAAAAAACGGGTAGGAACTCTTGAGAGTTTTCTACCCATTTTTTTATGAATGTGATGTGTTTGATTCTATTTTTAATAAAAAATCTGTGAACACTCGACGTAAATATTGAATGAGTGGACCAACTAGAAAACTTGCAATCACCGTCATAATGCCAACCGTTGCGCTAAGTAAATAGCCCAATATCACACTCGTGACATCAGAAAAGACCCGAATGTTGCGGAAAGAGATGGTTCCCTTACTACGCTCTTCAATGATAAGCGGTAAGGCGTCGTAAGGCGCAACGCCGCGTTGTGTGGCAATATATAAAGAAGCGCCTACGATAACAATGAGTAACCCAATCAAACCAATCAATAAGCGCATCATAAATGAAGGCTGCTGGATGAGAGAAGCTAGTCCATTAAAGGTAAAATCTGCTATATAGCCAACCAAAATCATATTGAAAAAAGTTCCAATACCAATAAACTTGCGGCCAAATAGAACCATAATTAAGATTCCAATCGCATTGACCACTAACGAAACATGACCAAACGCAATATTGGAGAAATAACTGACTCCTAATAATAAAGTTGTGAAAGGATCGGTTCCAAGATCTGCCATACGTAAAGTTCCAATTCCTATTCCAATCGCGATACATCCTAGTAGGGTCATCAGAATACGAAAACGATTATTTTTATTCAAGATATAAGTCCCTCATACTTTCTATATGGTGATTCATTCATTGTATGGTGACGAGCTTGTCAGGTCAAAAAAATAATTCTAAAGCTAAATAGTACTATCTAAAATTTATATTTAAAAAGACACTGTAATTAAAATAAATATCTTTCTATAAAGGATTAAATATAGGAACTAACGTTCTTGCTTTTTTTACTTAATTAATATAGTATAATAATGGTATTGAAAAAAAGGACTTAATTCAATGGCATTCTTTTAAAAATATATATGAATATTAGTTAATGTGGAGGAATTTTCATGACAAGAGGCGGAGCTAGACCAGGTTCTGGAAGAACAAGTATACCAGGTAAAGAGCTTAAAATAAAACTATCAGATGAAGTTTGTGAACAATTAGAACTAAATTTTACTGGTAAAACCGTTCAAGATAGAATTAGAGACTGCCTAGAATATGGCATTAAGGCTAAAGATAATGATACCTCAAATATATCTAGTAAACAATACAGTGTTGTTGATTTGTTTTCAGGAGCTGGGGGACTATCACGAGGATTTATGGATGCAGGATTTAATGTGGTTCTAGGCGTTGATTACGATGATGCTGCGTTAAAAACTTTTAAAAAAAATCATGGGAATGCTGATGCAATAAAATTAGACTTGTTTAATCATAAAAATATAGACAAAATTGTTGAATATCTTGAAACTAGAAATATTTTTGCCGATGTTTTAATAGGTGGACCACCTTGTCAAGGTTTTAGTTTAGCTGGTAAAAGAGAAGAATTCGATAAAAGAAATGTTTTGTATAGCGCAATGGTAAAGACTGCTAAAAAAATACGGCCAAAGGTAGTAGTTTTAGAAAATGTACCTGGGATGTTAACTTTATATAATGGTGCAGGAGCTAAGAGAGTTAAAGAAGATTTTGAAGAAATTGGATATCATTTTGAAGACCCAAAAATATTGTATGCACCTAACTATGGAGTGCCTCAAATTCGAAAAAGAGTATTTTTTGTAATGACTCTAAAAGAAGAGATAAGCAATATATTTATATATCCTAAACCTGAACTTACAGAAGATGATTATATAACTACAGAACAAGCTATAGGTGATTTACCATCCTTAGAGGGAGTTAAAAAATTTAATTTAGATCAAATAATGAATTATCCCAATAATAGTTACACAACATATCAAAAGTATATGAGGAAAAATTCAAAGAAAATTCATAATCATATTGCAACAAATCATGCAGATGAAACAATAAGATTAATTTCTATGATACCTGAAGGTAATAATTACAAAGCACTACCTAAAATAGAGTTAGACAAAAGGAAATTTAAATATAATGAAGCTTTGACTAGATATCATAGTGGCAAACCTTCCCGAACGATAGATACTGGACATAGAACACATTTTCATTATAAATGGAATAGAATTCCAACCGTTAGAGAAAATGCTAGATTACAATCGTTTCCAGACGACTTTATATTTTATGGAAATAAACAAGAACAATATCGTCAAGTCGGGAATGCAGTTCCGCCTTTACTAGGAAAAGCAGTAGCTATAAAAGTAATGGAGTTGCTAGATAATGAGGAAAATTAAGATTATGGATTTATTTGCAGGTGCTGGTGGGCTTCTAGAAGGGTTTATGCAAACAAAAAGATACGAACCAATAGCATCAGTAGAATGGGAGAAAGCACCTCTTGAAACCTTGAAGAATAGGTTAGTTAATCATTACGGAATAAAAGATGCTGAAAAGAGCTCAATATGGTTTGATATGCAAAGAACAGACGAGCTATTTAATGGTTTTGAAGATAAAAAATATGGTAAGTCCAAGGGCTTAGACTATTTTTTAAAAGAGAAGTTAGATGTAATAATTGGAGGGCCACCGTGCCAGGCTTACTCTCAAGCGGGTAGAACAAAAGACAAATACGGTATGAAACATGATTATCGTAATTATTTGTTTGAATATTATTTAAAGACTGTTGAAAGATACCAACCAGAAATTTTTGTTTTTGAAAATGTACCAGGAATGCTATCGGCAATGCCAGATGGTACAAAAATAGTAGATTTAATAAAAAATGATGTTGAGAGTATAGGGTATGAAATTGTTGATAATATAAAAGAACATGCATTAATTGATATAAAGAATTATGGAGTTCCTCAAAATAGACGTAGAGTGATATTAGTAGGGATTAGAAAAGGCAATAAATCCTATGAAGAAATGCAATCTATACTTGTTAATTTCTATGAACAGATATTACCAAAATATAAAAGTAGTATTGAGTTAACAGTAACGGATGCAATTGGTGATTTACCAGCTCTTTACCCTAAAGAGCAAGCAGATTTTATAGTGGGAATTGGTAAACAATCTCATACTCTTACAGATAAGTATCATTACACTTGGGGACATGTAGCACGATTTCAAAATGAAAGAGACATAAAAATATTCGAATTATTAGCTAACGATATAGCTAGTGGTAAGAATGAGCTCCAGGATGCACGAGCACTTAATAAAATATATAATGAAGCTACTGGTGGTAATTCTAAAGTACACAAATATCATGTTTTAAGGGAAAACTTACCTAGTACCACTATTACAGCTCATCTCTACAAAGACGGATTGAGGTTTATTCACCCCGATCCAAAGCAAAAAAGAACAATTACCGTTCGTGAGGCAGCCCGATTACAATCATTTCCGGATGATTTTGAATTTATATCAACAAGAGGAAATAATTATAAAATGATTGGGAATGCAGTACCACCAGAATTTGCTCGTCGATTGGCTTTAGCAATTGAAGAATTAATGATTGAAATAGTAAAAAAAGAAAAAAAAATTGTGTAAATGTTTATTTAAAATTTTATAGATGCCCATTTAAGAGATAATCTAATTAGATTATCTCTTTTTTATATTTCGTATTCATCTTAATATATAAAGTTTATTACTAAAATTCTAATGGTATAATGTATTAAGTATAGGAGGGATTAAATGGCGATTTTAGATTCACTTAAGTCACGTTTTGATGAAAGTATAAAAGCAGATAAAGTAAACCACTTACAAGCATTAATATATGCTTCAAAAGACATAGCAAACTACCAATTATCTCATGAAGGATTAAATAGAGAGTTATCACCATCTGAAAAAATTGTTATTAGATCTATATCAGCTTTTGAAATATTCCGCGAAGGAGGAAGATTTAGTTATGGTGGTGCGAACATAGAAGATACAATAAAATTTCTTGATGGAAGTTATTCAGAAGAAGAGTTTCAAAATTTGAAAGATAAGTTTCAAAAAATTTATCAAGATGGTGGTGCTTTTGGTATCTGGGAAGATCAAAATTTCACACTATCTGCACTCGCAAAAAGAGTTGCAAATAATGAAATAACAATATCGAGATATCTCAGTATTGTATTTTTAAATCTTTTTTCTTATGCCACTAATGAAGAAGGAGAGATTGTGTACTTCCATTTATTAGATAAATTACTAACACACATACTAGAAAGTGGTAGGGAGCAAGAATCCATAGAAATAAGTATAGAAGAAATAGGAAACATATATTACGATTTTAATGATGAGAGTACTGAACAGCACAAAAGAAGCCAAAGAAATATAATGTTTCAGTATTTAATTGGAACCGAATATTTTATTTCTTCTTCTAGTAGAAAGCTCAAAATCCACCCTAATTGGGTTGGAAAGATAGCCCATTTACAAAGTATATGTAATAAAGAGCACTCCGAACTTTCATTTGAAACTGCAAGATCAACATTGGATAATCGAACAAATAGAAGTAGATATGTTGAAGTTGTAACTCAAAATAATCACGAATTAGAAATAGCTAAAATTAGTAGTGGGTTCGACCGTATTGAGACAAACACTTCGGAAATTAGAACTAACGATGATTCATATGAATTGATTGAAGATTATAGACAATATATATACTTTGGGGCTCCAGGTACTGGAAAAAGTTATAGATTGAAAAAAGATAGTGAAGCCTTTCCATCCCAAAATATTAAAAGGATAACTTTCCATCCTAATATGACCTACGGACAATTTATTGGAACATTTAAGCCCTTCCCTTATATCTTTGAAGGAGAAGAAAGAATAACGTACAAATATATTCCGGGAATTTTACTAAAAACTTTAGTAGAAGCCTTAATGAAACCTAATCAACCGTTTTTATTAATAATTGAAGAGCTTAACAGAGCTAATGTTAGTGCTGTATTTGGAGATTTTTTTCAATTATTAGATAGAGACGATAATGATAGAAGTGAGTATCCAATAAGTATCGGTGAGGATATGAAAATATATTTAACCGAAGAAGGCTTAATGAATCCTAACAGTTATACAGAAGGGGGACAATTAAACGAAGGGCTTATATTTCCTCAAAATTTTTATATATGGACTACAATGAATAGTGCTGACCAAGGAGTCATGCCTTTAGATACAGCGTTTAAGCGGAGATGGGAGCAAAAATATTTTGGAATAAACCAGGCTTTTGAAGAAAACAGAGAAGAATTTACGCAGTATGCAAAAATTATATTAAATAATGGGACTGTAGAGTGGAACGAATTGCGCCAGTTTATAAACAAACAATTAATTAAATTAAAAATAGCGGAAGATAAACTCCTTGGTCCTTATTTTATTTCAAAAAAAATTTTAGAAGTTAAATCAAATGAAACATATGAAGAAGCTAATATACGTTTAACTAATTCGTTTAAAAGAAAAGTATTAAATTACCTATTTGAAGATGTTGGAAAGCATCGGAGGAATGAATTATTCACTCTTGACCAAGAGAAAATGATTTATTCTGAAATTTTGAATGAATTTGATAATATAGGGGTTAGAATATTTATTAATCATGAGGAAATTGATATTGAATTAAATGACGAATAAAAAACAAAGAATTATTAATCAATGTTTATTACTATTGTTTAGGAGATAGATTAATGCATATACTATATTTTCAAGAAGATAGTAAAATAACTCCTTCCAAAATTAAAAGTGAATTTGAGTCTACTAGTGCTTATCCAGCAAATAATTTAATAAAAAAATTAAAGTCAACAAAAGTCTTATACCAAAAATCTTCCAAAGTAGAAATTAATAGCTTAGTCAATGCTGATTTAGAAAACGAAATAAAATATGATGAATATTTTTACTTTAAATACGTAGGTATTTTATTAATTAAAGATATTTGTATAGTAGTTTATCCGAAATATATTAACAATATATTTGCAGATTATTCTGGAAATAAACAGAAGCTTATACAAATACTACGGGTAATACAAAAGTTTCAGAGTTTATACATTGATAGTAATTTGGAATTTGATAACGATAATGAGAGTTTTTTAGCACTAAAGATGTACTTGCAAACGTCTTATTTTGAGAATGGACTATATTCAAGTGAAACTACTAATATTGAGTTAAATGGAGATGGAGAAATACTTTGGGATAAAACAATTAATGAAAAAAATGCTCACATTATAAAAGGAGTTCCTTTTTATTTAAATTATATTAACAAAAATGTTATTCAAGATAATGGCAACATAATTAGGAGAATACATGCTGCAATATTAACAGAAATATCTACTGAATTAAAAGATGTCTTAAATTTAATCGGATTTGAACCAGTAATTATCTCAGATGATTATTTGGAAGATATTGGAAATAGTGATTACTTAGAGTATTTATTAGAGTCAGAATTAAATTCTCAATTTATTAATTCTAAGCAATTAATTTTAAAAAACCTTCTAAAATATATTAGAAAAAAGGCCCTAAAAACAGATAGTTCAGAAGTAGAATTTTACGGAACTAGTTCATTTAATTTAGTATGGGAAGAAGTATGTAAAAAATATTATAAAAATGATTTAAACAAAACACTAGCTGAATTAAATCTTATTTCAGAAGGAACTGTAATTAAAAAAAATAATTATAAGTTAATTCAATATAGACAGGACTTACCACTAAAAGAAGTAGTAGATGTTCCTAAATGGACATTAATGGAAACAGAAACTGAATATAAAGCAAGTAAAACATTAGAGCTAGACATTTTGCATGTTAATAATATCGAAAAGAGATTTGATATATTTGATGCTAAGTATTATTTAATTGAATTTACGGATAGTAGGGTTCGTAAACAACCTGGTGTAGGGGATATTACAAAGCAATATTTATACGAATTAGCTTTCTCAAACCTAGCAATGATTAATCAATATACATTTACGAACTCATTTATAGTACCTAAAGATAATTTAGCTGAAGATAACGACTTAGGAGTAAAATACTCTTATGTTTCACTAGAATTTATGGACGATTTAGGGCTTGATCCAATAAATGTAATAGCAAGAGATCCACAAATTATGTATTCAAAATATCTAACTTAAAAAGTAATGCTAAATTAAGTCGTTGCTCACTAACGAAAAATAAAATAACCCGTCACTTAGCAAATAATCAATAACTTGGAAATCGTAGTTTTCATTTTGAACTTTATATAATAAATCTAAACCATTAGAAATAGTATTAATATTTTCCATACTAAAGTCAACCTTGCGAAGTATTATAATACTTTTACCAATGTTATTTAGGCTTAAATTATATAAGCTTTCTATTAAAAGTACATGGTTAATATTTTTCATAGTATCTATTATTGTTATGTCCTCTATTTGTTTGGTATTATTATCATCAATAGTAAAGGTAACAATATTTTTTTTATCTAAACCAATTAACTTTACATAATCTTTAATTATTTGGAATATATCTTCATTCATTAAATCACCTCCATAAACTTGATGTTAAAAATTATATTATAAGCTGGAATATTGATATTGTCTTTAGTAATATTTATCTGAGAAAAATATCACTAAACAATTTAAAGAGTTAATTATATTAAAATAATGAAATGAGCTGTTTTTATGATTTTTTCAGATGATTTATATAGATTAATATTTAATAACAAAGCCAACCAATTTTCTGATGAGATTATTATTATTTCTGGGTTTATAGGGCCAAAACCAGTTGAAGATCTGAGCCAGACTTCTCTTAAGGCAACTGTAGTATATGGTATGTATGGGGCGAGCGGAATATCCGAAGCTTTACATAAACAATTACAACAAATATCTCAGAATAGTTCTAACTTAGAAATTTTATATTCAAAAATACCTGTTCATTCAAAAGTATATATTTGGAGGAAAGAAGGAAAAATTACTTATGCACTATTGGGTTCAGCTAACTTTTCTGTAAACGGTTTAAAAAAACCATATAGAGAAATATTAGGAGAAGCTACCGATGATTCTTACGAGACACTATCTTCTTACACGGACACTATATTAGGAAATTCCGTAAATAGTGCGAATGCTACTAATATAATTCAAAACTATGGCTCTAGCCCCCTAATTGGAACATCCACTATTTATTTTAGTGATAGTAGATGTATAGTACCTTTGTATATATTTGATAGTTCTACAGGAGAAAAAACTATGCCGCAAAAAAGTGGAATTAACTGGGGACATGGTGGCGCACATAATCGTGAGGATGTCGCATATATCCCTATTTCAATGGAGAATATTAGAAAGTTCCCAAAACTATTTCCACAAAAGAAAACAGATGCAGTTGTGGTAAGAAATAGCAGTGGGGAGTCTATTCGGCAAAATGAACCGGTAGAAATATTGTGGGACGATGGTATAAAAATGGAGGCGATTTTAGAAGGAAGTCAAGGCCCTAATGGGATTTATCCTAAACAAATATCATCATTTCCAAGTAAAAGCATGATTGGGAAATATATAAGAGGTAGATTAGGTGTTGAAAATTCTAGTTTTGTGAAACTATCAGATTTACATAGTGCAAATAAAGATGCAATAAGAATTAGTTTGATAGAAACGGGATTGTATTATATGGAATTAATAAAAACAAGAGATTAATAGCCTCTTGTTTTTATTAATTCCATAGTATTTTTTATTCTCTTTTTTAATTATAGATATTTATTGTATTCTTAAAATATTCTACATAGTACTCTTCATCTCATGGGCGTCAACAATTTCAATTCCGGCCATGGTTCCAAGTCCTTGGTAGTAATAATCGGTTTCTTTATCCCATAATTCCATTTGAAGGTTACCAGAAACGCCTTCTTTAATGGTTTTATGCATACCAGATTCAACTGGTGCTTGTAGATTACCGAGATGTTCAACGGTACCAATTAGGGTCACTTCAGCTTGATCGTTTTCTATTTTAACGTTTACTTGGTTTTCAGAGGGGAAAGAGATGCTGAGTTTTGAGTTGTTATAAGTAGCAAAACGATATTCTTTTCCTTTAACATGAATATTTGAAATAAAGCCTTGAAGCTCCATTCCTAAGAAAGGAACATGGGCAACGGAAAAGAAAACGCTCGTATCTTCTTCTCTAAAATGATTACTTTGAATCCAAACATAGTGTTTAGGAAATTTACTTCCCCAATCTTTTTCGATATACCCTTTGCCACCTGTAAAATCAACCATTTTTCCATTAATCAACAAACTACCTTGTAGGCTATGATTCATACTCGTGATACCATGGTAGCATTCCATTTTAGGAAAATAAGCAAATGGCCCCATAATGTTTGGCTGTAGTGCAGAGGTTCCAATTGGACTAAGGGCACCGAAATAGATGGCACCGGATATGCGGTCTGTTTTTGTTTCAATATTAACAGATAATTTTTCGGTCGAGAAAAGATTTTCACCCACCATGACTTGGAAAGGGTCATCTTGCCATTTGAAAGCATCTTTGGTTAATCGTAAATAACCCGTATGAGTATCTTCTCGTTCATCTTCTTGAACAATAATGTATTGAACGAAGGAATGGGGTTCGTCTTTATTTAAACTAATACCTGGAATGAAACTGATTGCGGTTTTACCATCTGCACTGACCTGTTTATAGTACCAACCTTCAAAATATTGTTTTTTATTGAGATTACCTTGAAACAAATTTGGATTTGTTAATCGGTTTGCCAATATATCCACCAGCCTTACGCTATATTTGTATCCCTACTATGCACGAAGAATATCCCTTTTGTCAAAGAATAGTTGCTTATTATACTCGTATTTTGTGAGATATGCTACAATTCAGGTAAATAAAAGAGGGGGAATAACGATGCCATTTGTAAGAATCCAGTTAAAAGAAGGACGGACACCACAACAAAAAGAAGAATTAGCTAAGGCCATTATTGAAAAAATGGAGGAATTAAAGTTTGCATCTCCGGATGCTATTCGTGTGATCTATGAGGATATAGCGCCAGAAGATTTTTATTCTGGTCAAGAGAAATGATAAAAATAAAAAGGTTGCCTTAAGGCGCCTTTTTTTCTTTGTAGTTGACTTAAAAACCAGCTGTGGTAAAATGAAAATGAACAAACGATTACAAGTGTAATCGATAAAAGAAAGGGAGTTTAACATGAAGAAAGAATCAGCAGAACACGCAGATCATCATGAACACGACCATTCGCATCATGAGGGGCACAAACATGATGAACATCATCACGACGAGCATATGGGTGGAGGGCATGAGCACCATCATCATGGTGATTTTAAGAAACTATTTTTTGGTTCATTACCCTTAGGTATTCCCATTTTAATTTTATCGCCTTTAATGGGCATTACCTTGCCATTTCAGTTTACATTCCCATACTCAGATATTTTAGTAGCAATTCTATCTACAATTTTACTGGCTTATGGCGGGAGAACTTTTTATCAAGGCGCTATTGCGGAGTTTAAACAAAAGGCACCTGGTATGATGGCTTTAGTCTCACTCGGTATTTCTGTATCTTATATTTATAGTGTCTACGCTGTTGTGACAGCTTATTTAACCGGTAATACAATGATGGACTTTTTCTTTGAATTCGCATCTTTAATCCTCATTATGTTACTCGGACACTGGATTGAAATGAAAGCAGTCGGTGAAGCAGGGGATGCGCAACAATCGCTTGCCGAGCTGATTCCAAAAGAAGCTGCACTGGTCAAAGAAGATGATTCCATTGAAAAGCGTCCCGTCTCTGAATTAAAAAAAGGGGACTTGGTACGTGTCCAAGCGGGCGAGAATATCCCTGCAGATGGGAAAGTCGTTCGCGGGGAATCGCGAGTTAACGAAGCACTTCTAACAGGTGAATCTAAATTAGTTGAGAAAAAAGTAGAAGATAAAGTGATTGGTGGTTCTACGAACGGCGATGCTGCTCTCTTTATTGAAGTCAGTGAAACAGGCGATCAATCCTTTATCTCACAAGTTCAAAACCTCATTAGAGAAGCACAAAATCAACCTTCTCATGCGGAAAATCTGGCTAATAAAGTTGCCGGGTGGCTATTTTACATTGCTTTAGGAGTTTCCATTGTTGCATTTGTCGTTTGGCTGATACTAGCGGATCTTCAAACTGCCGTTCGCTTCACGGTGACAACGCTAGTCATTGCTTGTCCGCATGCCCTCGGTTTAGCGATTCCCTTAGTGGTGGCTCGTAGTACCAGTTTAGGTGCTAGTCGTGGTTTACTCGTTAAAGACCGGGAAGCTTTAGAACTAGCTAACAAAGCAGATATCATGGTCTTAGATAAGACCGGAACGCTCACAACAGGGACCTTTGAAGTTTTAGACGTACAAGTATTAAATGAAAGCTATGCAAAAGAAAAAGTGATTGGATTACTAGCGGGGATTGAATCTGGATCCAGTCATCCGATTGCAAAATCAATCGTTGCTTACTCTAAAGCAGCCGATGTTAAACCAGTCGCATTTGATTCTGTTTCCATTATTTCTGGTTCTGGTGTTGAAGGAGAGTCGGCAGGTAAACATTATCAATTACTAAGCCAAAAGAGCTATGGAAAAGATTTAAATATAGATATTCCAACAGGCGCTACAGTCAGTATTCTGATTGAAGAAGGACAAGCCATTGGTATGGTCGCTTTAGGAGATGAATTAAAAGCAACCAGCGCTGATTTAATCAAAACTTTGAAAGAACAAGGAATTGAGGCACTGATGGCAACCGGTGATAACGAAGCAGCAGCAAAAGCAATTGCCGATGAACTGGGAATTTCGTATGTATCCAATCAATCACCTCAAGACAAATATAACCTTGTAGAAAAATTAAAAAAAGAAGGCAAAACAGTTATTATGGTAGGGGATGGTGTCAACGATGCACCGCCGTTAGCCTTAGCAGATGTTGGTCTAGCGGTCGGAGCGGGAACACAAGTTGCGATTGATTCAGCAGATGTGGTCTTGACTCAATCAGATCCAGGTGACATTGCTGCCTTTATTGAACTAGCTCAAAAAACCACACGTAAAATGAATGAAAACCTTCTATGGGGAGCAGGGTACAACTTCATTGCGATTCCACTGGCAGCTGGAATTTTAGCGCCTATCGGATTTACACTTTCACCTGCAGTTGGAGCGATTTTAATGTCGCTTTCAACGGTAATTGTAGCAATAAATGCCCTGTTTTTAAGATTAGATGATAAAAAATAAAGTCGCTAAACATCACAAAAAAATATTTTTTGTGATGTTTTTGTATGTAAGGGTATAATATTGTAAAACAGGAAAACGGAGGAGAAAGTATGTCTTATGGAGTGATTGCAACTTGGCGGATGGCTTATCAAGCCGTTCTTAATAATATTGGTACGTTAGCTAACGAAAGTGATGCTGGGCAAACCCTCGAAGCAGTTATTAGCGAAGTCGAAAATTTTCCCAATTATATTTCAGTAGGATATGGTGGCTTACCTAATCAAGATGGAAAGGTACAACTAGACGGTGCCTTTATGGATGGATCCACTTTTGAAATCGGTGCAGTAGCGGGGATGGAGAATGTGAAAAACCCAATTTCTGTTGCAAAAAAATTAAGTTCAGAGCGCTTTAATTCCTTTCTAGTCGGAAAAGGCGCACAAAGTTATGCTTCACTGAATGGCTTTAAGATAGAAACCTTATTAACAGAAGGTTCAAACGCGCGTTATCAAGAACGAATTAATCATGTTAAAACAGGCGAAATAACACCCTATGATGGGCATGACACAATTGGGGTAGTTGTATTAGATCCAAAGGGACACATGGTAGCTGGAACATCTAGCAGTGGCCTCTTTATGAAGAAGGACGGTCGCATCGGCGATTCTGCTCTGCCAGGGTCTGGCTTCTATGTAGATAGTGATAGTGGCGGTGCTACTGCCACGGGACTTGGGGAAGATTTAATGAAAGGAATCCTAAGTTATGAGATTGTTAGGAAAATGGAAGCAGGACTTCTACCAATGGAAGCAGCTCAGCAAACATTGACTGATTTTGAAAGAAAATTACTGAAAAAAGCTGGCAAAGTAGGAGCCATGTCTTTAATTTGTATGAATAAAAACGGTGAGTGGGGAGTTGCGACTAATGTTGATTTTACCTTTGTAGTTGCGACCGAAAAACAAAAACCAACTATTTATATAGCTAAGCAAAATGATGCTGGGCAAACAAAAGTAATAGAACCAAGCCAACAGTGGGTAGATGATTTTCTCTTACATCAAAAGAATCGACTCGAGTAAAACAAAAAAACCAAAGCACGATCTGCTTTGGTTTTTTTGTTTATAAAATGTTATCTGGATCAGCGATGGTTTCAATTGTTGTATGCGTAACGTTTAATGGTATAACCAAGCTACGAATTTTTTCCTTTAATTTTTCCCGTCCATCATTCGAAAAATTATCGGTACTGATTGTAACAGACATGGCATGTTCTTCACCATCAATAGACCAAATATGTAAATGAGCGAGGGAATGGACACCCGAAATATTTAAAATTTCTTCTCTAATAGCTTCTATATCAATCTCGCTTGGAACAACTTCTAAAAAGATTTGAGCAGTTTCTTTAAAAAGGGGCCATGCTTGCCAGATAATAAATGCAGCAATTATAAGTGATAAAATAGGATCTAATATATACCACTCTGTATATTTCACCACAATACTAACAATTAAAACACCAATCCAACCTAAAACGTCTTCTAATAGGTGCAAATTAAGCATCGATTCATTAGCAGAAGATCCTCTATTCATCAGCCAAGCAGAATATCCGTTTGCCACAATTGCAAAAATTGCTAACCAAAACATTCCTTGGTAATTAACAGGTTGAGGGTCAAATAAAATAGGAATCGTATTGGCAATTAAAAAGAGTGACCCGGTTAGCAAAATACCACCGGTTACTAAAGCGCCCAAAAGAGAAAAGCGTTGATGACCAAAACTATATTTAGCATCGGCTTGACGTGTAGATATTTTTTGGAAAAACCAAGCCAAACCGATTGAAATGGCGTCACCCAAATCGTGAACGGCATCAGTTAAAATGGCAGCACTATTAAATAGAACACCAAAGAAGAATTCTAAAATCGAAAAGAAAAGATTAATAATAAAAACAATTTTCATATTCTTTGCTGCTTTGTCACTAGAAGAAAAATCAACATCTTGATGGTGGCTATGACTGTGACCACTTTCATGTTGATGCGAGTGACTATCCTCTTGCTCACTATTATCTTCTGCTTCAATAATAATTTTTTCAAAAGCAGCGATACGGTTTAGCTTATTGATATCGAGGTCAGAAGGAAAAGATAGAGTTCGATGTGGATAATCGATTCTGATTGAATCGGTATTGATGGCGCGATTAAATTTCTCTTCAATTGCTTTTGCGCGTTTTTCACTGTGAATGCCACGAATACGGTAATTTTTCATCAATAAAACTCCTTTCAAATGGTTGCATACATGATTAATTGTTCATGTGTATGATACCATAAATGAAAGTATTTTAAAATTTAATTGAACATAGTATAGTAAGAGGGAGGTGAGGATATGTTAAAAGAAGCATGTGTCGAAAACTTTACAAAAGTTCCAAGTGTCATCCAAAGAGGTGCACAACGCATTGAGTTATGTGATAATTTAGCAGTGGGTGGGACGACACCGAGCGTAGGTGTGATGAAAAAAGCAATTAACTATTGCCATGAAAAAGAAGTTTCAGTGGCAGTGATGCTTCGCCCACGTGGCGGAAATTTTGTTTATACTCCTGATGAAAAAAAGATAATGGTTGAAGATTTAAAAACAATTTTAAATGCAAATGCAGATGCCGTTGTTATCGGTGCTTTAACAGATGACAATCAGCTGGATGAAGCATTTTTAATAGAAATAGCAAAACAAGTAAAAGAAAGACAACGAGAACTTGTTTTTCATATGGCTTTTGATGAAATTCCAACCGATAAGCAGAAAAGAGCCCTTCATCGCTTAGAAGAGATTGGTTTCGATCGTATTTTGACACACGGAGGGCCAATGAGTCAGTCTATCTTTGAAACAGTTGAAAACTTAAAAAAACTGATGGAGTGGCGTCAGAGTATAACGATTTTACCAGGGGGCGGGATTACAAAAGATAATCTTGGGGCTTTACAAGAAAAACTATCTTTCCAAGAAGTTCATGGAACTAAAATCGTCTAATCAGATTTGAAATGTACATTCTTAAAGATACCTGTTACAATGGTTAAGATGAAAAGTGAATAGCCTTGTTAGGTGAGGTTACTGTACTAGAGATACGCTGCTGCCCAGAAATGTCCAAAGACGCCAACGGGTCAACAGGAATTTCCGAATTAAGGGGATTCTTAATGTAGCTGGGAGTCCCTATGCTGTACAGAGCTGAAACTCAATGAAGAGGTGCGCATTTTAAGATAAACAAATTTGGGGCATGCTCTTTAGAGCGTGCTTTTTTGTTTGATATTTCAGGGGGTGGTTGATGTGGACCCGAGTCCTCATTTGTTTACAAACTCAAACAGGTACGTGTTTAAGAATGAAAAGGGAGACATCGCTCTCTCTGAAAGGGATGATTAGTATGGCTAATTATGAAAAAATATTTAAAGCAGCAAAAAATAATAATCATGCTGCTTTTCGTAAGCTCTTTTTACGGTTACATGTGAAGGACCAAGGTGATTTATTCCAAGCATTATATCCTCAAAATCAAAAAAAAGTAGAACAATTTTTAGAACCAGATGAATTCGCGGAATTATTCGAGTGGATGGATCCACTAGAGCAAAAGAATGTCTATGAAGTATTCTCTGATACCTATATTGCAACACTATTTCCTTATATGGAAGTTGACAACGTCGTTAAGTTTTTAGGCTACCTCACTCATGAAGAACAAAATAAAATACTCAGCTTACTAGAAGCTGATGACCGCGAAGAAATTACTAAAATGTTGTTATTCAAATCAGAGTCCTCTGGATCAGTCATGAATAAAGGTTATGTGACAGGATTAGAAAAAACGACCGTTAGGCAAGCTCTAGAAGATATCCGGGAATCCGCAAAAGATGTTGAAATGATTTATTATATTTACGTATTAGATGAGGAAGGGATTTTGAAAGGGGTAGCTTCTTTACGAGATTTAATGGTTAAGCCACCAAGCCAAACCCTAGAAGACATCATGATTACGCAAGTTGCTTTTGTAAATGTAGATATTGACCAAGAAATTGCAGCCCGACTCCTTCAAAAATATAACTTGATTGCCATTCCCGTTTTGGATGCAGTTAAAAAAATGGTCGGTTTAATTACCGTTGACGACGTGATGGATATTTTAGAAGAAGAGACAACGGAAGACTTTAATGAGTTTGCTGGTATCTCAAGAAAAAAGAGTAAAGATGTAGAAGATGGCGTTTGGGGAGTCGCCCGTATGCGGATGCCTTGGATTATTATTTTAATTTTCATGGGTATGATTAGTGCTTCATTGATTGGCTCTTTTGAGACTACATTAAATGAAGTTGTTCTATTAGCAGCTTTTATTCCCATTATTACTGATGCAGCTGGGAATGTGGGAACGCAATCCCTTGCAGTAGCCGTTCGTAAAATTTCGATGGGTGAAACATCTTCAAGCCGATCGATTGGGAGAATTTTGCTACAAGAGTTTTTTGTTGGTGCAGTTTTAGGCTTGGCAGCCGGAAGTGTTTTAGGTCTTATCGTTGCCATTTTTTACGGAAACACTATTTTGGCGATTGCAATTGGAATTTCACTTTTAATTACCTTAAGTATTTCAAATGTGGTAGGAGCAGTTATTCCTGTATTAATCAATAAATTAAATATTGATCCAGCAGTTGCTTCTGGCCCTTTTATTACTACTATTAATGATTTGATTGGATTATTTATTTATTTTTCGATTGCAACTCAAATTATCCACTTGCTATAAAAACCATTTATGAAAGGAGCGAATGATGAAACCTGAACGTAAATTAGAGAAAAGAAAAAATGTGGTTTTTTCTATTGTTTTATTTTTACTCGTTATTTCAATTTTTTATGCTATTTATATGCTCTTTCATGCACCTAGTGGATTAGCAGAGTATGCAGGCCAACGTGTCAAGAGTGATTATGTGTTAATGGTTTTACAATGTTTGTTTGGTGCGATTGTTATTTTCTTACCTGAAAAGGTAGAGGATCGGTTTGAAGTACGCATCCCCAATCTAATCAAAATTATTTATATTATATTTTTGTTTTTAGCTATTTATTTAGGTGAAGTTAGAAATTTTTATTTTCGAGTTCCGCATTGGGATAATATTTTACATTTTTTTAGTGCAACCATGTCAGGAGCTTTAGGCTTCTTTCTTGTTGATTATTTAAATGGTTTTGATAAATTAAATCTCGATTTAAGTCCGTTTTTTGTTTCATTCTTTGCTTTTTGCTTTTCTGTTACAGTGGGCGCTATTTGGGAAATTTATGAATTTCTAGCAGATGGGATATTGGGAACGAATATGCAGAAGTTTATTACGTTCCAAGGGGAAGTGTTAGTAGGTAGAGAAGCCATCAGCGATACGATGGAAGACATTATTGTTAACACACTAGGGGCTTTATTGATTGTTACGCTCGGTTATTTTTATTTACAAAAAAAACAAAAGCCTAACAAAAAAGTGCCAAAAGAGTAATTTGGAGAGATCCAAATTACTCTTTTTTTGATTGATGCCCCTTTTTTTGTAAGGTTCGATATTGGATAGGGGTGTATCCGGTCTTGCGTTTGAATGATTGTGAGAAGTAAGAGGGAGAAGAAAATCCAGCGAAGCCCGCAATCATACTAATAGGATGATCCGTAGAACCTAGTAGGTAACGGCTTCGATTAATTCGAACTTCATTTAGGTATTCAATAGGGGACATTCCTAGGGTACTTTTAAAGGTATGTGCCAAATAGTACTTATTCATATGTCCAATTGTGGCCAAGTCATCTAGCGTTAAGGAATCTTGAAAATTGTTATCAATGTGATGCTTGATGAGCGATATATTTTTATTCACAACGGATTGATCGGTTTTATTAAATTCAATGCTGTTATTTCGATTTAAATAAACGAGTAAAACTTCAAGTAAGTTTTTGGTAATATCTGCATTGCTATCAAGATTTCTCTTAGCCTCTAATAAAATAATATTAAAAAGTTCATTAATAATTTTAAGGTCTTTGGTAATATTATAAATAAAGAAAGACTCAAATTGATCACTGTGCTTACTTGAAAACAGAATGTCCTGGATTCCAATGGCAATGTACTCGAGTTTGCCATCTGGATCAGACATTTCAGTATGGTCTACGTTTTCATTGACAATAATGAGACTTTTTTCTTGAATAGGAAATTTTTTATTTGGAACCATAAAATAGCCTTTACCTTTGGTTACATAAATTAACTCCGTAAAAAAATGACTGTGGAAGGTACTGTGCCAATCGTGTTCGTATTTTGCTTCTGTCACATAAAAAACTTTTGTGGAGATTTTTTCTTCAGTAGGTGCGGCAATTTCATATACGCGGTTTGACATATCTTTCTCCAATCTTGCTTGTTATATTTTCTTCATTTTATGTTTAATTTAGACGGAAAGCAAGATATATAAAAAAATGAACAATATGTACATTGTGTAAGCGCTTATAAATGCATATAATTTAGGTAACAAAAAGATATGTAGGAGGATAAAGAGCATGAATAAAAAAATATTATGGGCAAGTTCAATCGCTTTAACATTAGGTTTAGCAGCATGTGGAACAACAGATACCGAAGAGACAACTTCGACAAACGATATGAATGAAACAAGTGAAGTTGCTGAAACAACGGATGGAGAAAAAGTAACCTTACACGTAGCCGCTTTAGAATCTGGTTATGGCGCAGAAATGTGGCAAAAAATTGCTGATGCTTATGAAGCAGCCAACGAAAATGTAACGGTAGAATTGACACAAGAGAAAAACTTAGAACAAGTTATTCGTCCGAATATGCAAGCAGGTGAATACCCAGACATCGTTTTACTGGCAACGGGTCGTGAAGAAGCCCTAACAGAAACATTGATTAAAGAAAAAGGGATCGAAGATATTTCGGATGTTATTGATATGAATGTTTATGGTGAAGGTGTGACAGTAGGAGATAAGTTACTAGACGGTTTTACTGAAACATTAGCAACAAATCCATATGGTGATGGCGCAACCTATTTAGCGCCAATGTTCTACAGCCCAACTGGACTATTCTACAACCAAGCATTACTTGCTGAAAAGGGTTGGGAAACGCCAACGACTTGGGATGAAATGTGGGCTTTGGGTGATAAAGCAGCTGCAGAAGATACTGCCTTATTTACCTATCCAGTCTCAGGATACTTTGATACCTTCTTAGGAGCGATGTTATATGCTTCTGGTGGCCCAGAGTTCTTTGAAGAAGCCATGACTTACCAAGATGGTGTGTGGGAATCGCCTGAAGCAACACGAGTTTTTGAAACGGTAGGGGGCTTAGCCGATTACGTAGAATCATCAACTGTAGCCAATGCTAATCCAAATGATTTTACAAGAAACCAACAACTGGTTCTAGATAATAAAGCACTCTTCATGCCGAATGGGACATGGGTTGTCGGTGAAATGGCAGAAGCACCACGCGCAGATGGCTTCGAATGGGGTATGACAGCTGTTCCAGCTTATGAAGAAAATGGCGATCAATACTCATTTACATTCTTTGAACAACTTTGGATCCCTTCTCAAGCAGAAAATATTGATGCTGCTAAAGAATTTATGACTTATGTCTATTCTGACGAAGCGGCAGATATCTTTTTAGAATCAGATGCTGTACAACCAATTGAAGGCATGGTAGAAAAAATGAGCGATGACAAAAAAGTTTTCTACAACATTTATGAAGAAGGCGCATTGCCAGCTTTAGGTGGTTTCGCTGCAACAACACCAGTACCTGGTGTGAATATGACGGACACACTTTATGGAACAATTGACAGTGTCATGTCAGGCGATAAGACAGTAGAAGAATGGCAAGCAGAAGTAGAAGCAGCTAGCGATCAATTAAGAAGCGCAGCAGAATAAAAAAGATAATAGATAAAAGGGTGGTGAGGATGAGGTTCTGTCCTCGCCATCTTTATTTTGAGAGGTGAATAAAAATGAACAATGGTAAGAAAAAAACATTATTTATAGCAGCGTGTTTATCACCTGCTCTTATCTTATTAACCTTATTTGTCCTCGTTCCAACATTTGAAGTTTTTAGAATGTCTCTCTATAGTTGGGGTGGTTTTTCTAATAATCAACAATTTATTGGATTGGATAACTTTAAAGTTCTTTGGAACGATACTAAATTTATGCAAGCATTTCAAAATACGGTATTGCTAATTGTAGTCGTGACAATTGTCACAGTTCTATTGGCACTCTTTTTTGCAGCAATTTTGACACGTGAAAAATTGAAGGGAACAGATTTGTTCCGAATTATTTTTTATATTCCAAATATTTTATCCATTGTTGTTATTGCCGGTGTTTTTTCAGCTATTTATAATCCAACACAAGGGTTATTAAATAGTGTTTTAGGGATGATTAAGCTTGAAAACTTACAGAGACTCTGGTTAGGTGATCAAAATATTGTTATTTATAGCATTGTCGGTGCGCTCATTTGGCAGGCAACGGGGTATTATATGGTCATGTACATGTCTAGTATGGCAAGTATTCCCGAATCATTTTATGAAGCGGCTTCACTAGAAGGTGCCGGACGTGTGACGCAATTCTTTAACATTACCTTACCACTTATTTGGAATAACATTCGAACTACCTTGACCTTTTTCATCATTAGTACCATCAATTTGAGCTTCCTCTTGGTTCAAGCCATGACAGGTGGGGGACCGGACGGTTCTACGAATGTATTTTTATTCTATATGTATAATCAAGCCTACACAAATTCAACTTACGGATATGGGATGTCAATTGGAGTGATTGTGTTCTTATTCTCCTTTGCTCTATCGGCCATTATTAACCGGGTTACAAAACGAGAAATACTACAGTATTAAGGAGGAGTATAAAAAATGGCGCAATCCAACGTTGAAACAGAAAAAAAATCGAATCGTATTTATAAAATTTTTATCTATGTCGCTTTAATATCCTTAGCTGTTTCCATTATACTTCCAGTCGCATGGATATTTTTTGCTTCAATCAAAGAAAACTCAGAATTTTATGGTAATCCATGGGCACTGCCAATGGGAGTCCATGTTGAAAACTTTGTTACTGCCTTTTCAGAAGCCAATATGGGGAGCTATTTATTTAACTCGGTAATCGTGTCCGCAATGGCCATTCTCATTCTATTAGCAGTCGCTTTACCGGCTTCTTATGTGCTGGCGCGCTTTGAATTTCGAATGAAGAAAATCGTTATGACGGTGATTCGTTCAGGATTATTTATTAATGTGAGTTACATTGTGGTGCCAATATTCTTAATGTTGTTAGGTTGGGATAATGGTTTACGTGAAGCTGGCGGAGCAAGTTTCTTCTTAAATAATCGATTTATGTTAGCTTTAATATATGCCGCAACTGCACTTCCTTTTACGACGTATCTTTTAACGAGCTACTTCCAAACGCTTCCTGTTGGTTTTGAAGAAGCAGCTTATATTGATGGTGCAAGTATGGCAAAAACGATGGTTTCTGTCATGATTCCTATGGCCAAACCCAGTATTATAACGGTTATCTTGTTTAATTTTTTATCGTTTTGGAATGAATACATTTTAGCTTTGACCTTAATGCCTGGTAGTGTCAAAACATTGCCGGTAGGACTGATGAATTTAATGGCTGCTGAACGGGCAGCTGCAAATTATGGACCTATGTATGCAGGGATGGTCATCGTTATGCTACCAACATTGGTTTTATATATTCTCGTTCAAAAACAATTAACACAAGGGATGACCGCCGGCGGTATTAAAGGATAGGAGGAATAGACAGTTATGACTAAAGGAAGATTAACGTTACCAAGTGAAACAAACTTTTTAGAAGAAACAAAAGAACTGATCGAGCGATGGGGCGCAGATGCGATTCGCGACAGTGATGGAACAAAACTAGATGAACAAATAAAAAGCTTACCCGCTAAAATTTATACCACTTATTTTGTAGCACGGGCTCATAACGAATTTGCTGAAAAGCATCCAGAAGAAACACAGCAACTGTATCTCCTTTCCGATCGGATAACAGCTGTTAACTCATCTGTGACCATTTCTTTTATGAAAGGATTTTTAAAAGAACAGATTAAACCGGACTATCAAAATGATGCCAAAAAATGGTGGGAAGTCATTGATCGAACAAGTGGTGAGGTTGTTCCAACTACAGACTGGGAACTAGAGAAAGCAAATGACCAAGTCATTATTCACCAGGCGAAAGCTTTTCATGAGTATACCGTATCCTTTCTCGCTTATATGATTTGGGATCCAACTCAAATGTATAATCACATAACAAATGATTGGGGAGATAAAGCGCATGACATTCCTTTTGATGTGCGCCAACCGTATTCCAATCATCATATGAAGACCTATTTGAAGCAGTGGTTAAAAGATAATCCTGATACGGATGTTGTTCGTTTTACAACGTTTTATTATCATTTCACTTTATTTTTTAATGACCAACGGAAAGAAAAGTTTGTTGATTGGTTTGGTTATGGGGGCACTGTTTCAGTAAGAGCGCTTAATGATTTTGAAGCAGAAAAAGGTTATCGCTTACGCCCAGAAGATTTTATTGATGAAGGTTATTATAATTCCACCTTCCGTAACCCAACAGCAGCTTATTTGGATTATATCGATTTTATTCAGGCCTTTGTTGCCAAAGAAGCGAAAGAACTCGTAGACATGGTTCATGCTAGTGGTAAAGAAGCAATGATGTTTTTGGGAGATAACTGGATTGGAACAGAACCTTATGGCAAACTTTTTGAAAGTATCGGTTTAGATGCGGTTGTTGGTAGTGTGGGCGGTGGAGCAACCTTAAGGATGTTAGCCGATATTCCACACGTTCGCTATACAGAAGGACGGTTTTTACCTTACTTCTTCCCGGACACCTTTCATGAAGGTAATAATCCCAATATTGAAGCCAACGAGAATTGGCTAACTGCGCGAAGAGCAATTATGCGTAAACCGATTGATCGTATTGGATATGGTGGCTACTTAAGTCTAGCTTACAAGTTCCCATATTTTGTTGATTATATTGCGGAGGTTGCCGACGAGTTTCGTGATATTCACGATAAAATTAAAGATGTTAAGCCTCATACTGTACTTAAAGTGGCTATACTAAATGCTTGGGGAGCATTACGTAGTTGGCAAACGCACATGGTTGCCCATGCTCTTTGGTATAAACAAATTTATTCCTATCAAGGGATTTTAGAGTCATTAAGTGGCATGCCAGTAGAAGTTTCGTTTATTAGCTTTGATGATATAATCGCTTCTGGTGTTCCGGCTGATATCGATGTCATTATTAATGCAGGGGACGCAGAAACAGCCTTCTCCGGTGGCGACTATTGGGAAAATACAGAACTAGTGACAACCATTAGAAAATGGGTTTATGAAGGTGGGGGCTTTATCGGAGTAGGTGAGCCAAGTGCTATTCATAAAAATGGTCAATTTTTCCAACTCGCACAAGTTTTGGGAGTGGATAAGGAACTTGGTTTTACCTTATCAACAGATAAATACTTTACTGAAGTAAAAACAGAGCATTTCATAACCCAAGACACTAAGGCATTTGATTTTGGTGAAGGTATGAAGAACGTTTATGCTCTTAATGCTGACACAGAAATTATTGAATACTCAAACGGAGAAGTTCACCTCTCAAGTCATGATTACGGAGAAGGTCGTGGCGTTTACATCGCTGGCCTACCTTATAGTATTGAAAATTCTCGTCTCCTTTATCGTTCGCTCTATTATGCGGCTCGTAAGGAAGAGGCTTTTGAGAAATGGAATACCACAAATCCTGCTTGCGAATTGAACTACTATCCTGAAATAGAAAAATTTGCATTGGTCAATAATACAATGGATTCACAAGAAACCGTTTATTTTGATGGGCAAGGAAATCGTTTTGAAGTGACACTCGAACCAAGTGAAATTCGGTGGGAGGAGATTTAAATGGGAAATAAAACGTCACTGTTTATCAAAGGAATTTTGTTTTTAATTTGTGTGGGCTTAGTAGTCGTAGGCCAAAAAACAATTGGTCGACCTTACATTCTCATGCAATTAGTAGGATTAGGTGGCTTATTTGCGTTACTCTGGGATTATAATCGAAAACAGGTATAAATAATTAAGCAACAAAAAAGAGCGAGAAATAAAATTCTCGCTCTTTTTACATGTTCATATTTATTCTATTCATCAGTTCCCATAATTTGATTAATTTCTTGGGATAACAAGTCTGCTCTACCGCCAAACACAGCTTGAATGCCACCTTGTACTTCAAAGACCGCTGTTGCGCCAAGATTTTTGATCACTTCTTTTTGAACAACATCACCATCTTTAACAGAAACACGTAAACGGGTTGCACAAGCCGTAACGGATTCGATATTTGCTTCATTACCAAGGGCTTCAATAATAATACGCGCATCTTCATTTAAAGAAGTCGCTTTTGTACTTTTTGGAGCACTTGTAACAATCGTTTCTTCTGTTTGTGTTTCGACAACTTCCATACCTGGCACCATAACCTTGAATTTAGTAACTAAAATTCTAAATACAAAGTAGTAAATGAGGGCCCAGATTGCCCCAACTGGCAGAACCCATAGCCAATTGGTTTTGGCGCTTCCTTGTAGAGGACCAAATAGGAAGAAGTCAATAAAACCGCCTGAGAAGGTATTACCAATACGAATGCTTAATAAGTCAGCAACGTAAAAAGATAAGCCATCTAAAAAGGCATGAACAACGTATAGCCAAGGTGCAACAAATAGAAACATATACTCAAGTGGTTCTGTAATACCAGTCAGAAAAGAGGTTAAAGCACTACTAAAATACAAACCAGCATTTTCTTTACGGTTTTGTTTTGGAATAGAATGATACATGGCAAGTGCAGCAGCAGGTAAACCGAACATCATTGTTGCAAAACGTCCTGCAAAGAAACGTGTTCCATAAGTAAAGAGACCGGTATGGTTAGGATCAGCTAGTTGTGCAAAGAAAATATTTTGTGCACCTGATACAGTCATACCGGCGACTGTCTCAGTTCCACCTAATGATGTATACCAGAATAAGGGATAGATGGTATGGTGAAGACCGACTGCACCTGTTAAACGGAGTAAGAAACCATACAAGAAAGTACCAAAACTACCCATTTCAGCTATAAGGGCACCCGCATCTGCTAAAGCGCCTTGAATAGGCGGCCAGATGAGATAGAAGAAAGCACCTAGAATAATCGCTGCAAAGGATGAAACAATGGGAATAAAGCGTGAACCACCAAAGAAACCAAGAAATTGTGGTAATTCAATCTTGTGATAACGATTGTGTAGAAAAGCAACTGTGCTACCTACTACAATTGAACCAACGACGCCGGTATCAATGGAGGCGCCTTCTGCAGAGAAAAGTTGCAGGAACCCACTTATTGTGGCTGCATAAACGAGATACGCAATACCCCCAGCTAGACCAGCTGTTCCTTTATCTCGATTGGAAAGCCCAACCGCAATCCCAATTGTAAAGATAAGGGGTAAATTCGCAAAGATGGCTCCTCCAGCCACACTCATGATATTTAGAATAACTTGTAACCAAGCAATATCTAAGAATGGATAAGCGGCTAGGGTACTGGGGTTACTTAGCGCGCCCCCTAGTCCGAGTAGTAAACCAGCCGCCGGTAAGATAGCAATTGGAAGCATCATCGCACGGCCAACTTGAGAAAATTTCTTAAACATATTCTAACCTCCTAATTAATCTGATCAATAAAGCGTTTCGCAATTTCTAAAGGACGTGTAATAGCTCCACCGACAACAATTGCAGCGACACCAAGCGCATGGATTTCTTTGGCTTGGGCAGGCGTATGGATTTTTCCTTCTGCAATAACGGGAATACCAGCAGCAACGAGTTTTTTCATAAGGGGAATATCAGGACCATCTTGTTGGACACTTTCTTTTGTATAACCACTTAAGGTTGTACCAACAAAATCGATTCCAGATTTATAAGCATTTAACCCTTCTTCAAAAGTGGCAATATCAGCCATAAATAATTGCTGTGGGTATTTTGTTTTAATTTCTTGAATAAAAGATTGCACCGATTTACCATCATAACGTTCACGCAAGGTACAATCTAATGCAATAACTTCAACTCCTGTTTCCACCAACTCATCTACCTCTTTCATGGTAGCTGTAATAAAGGGTTCTTGAGGTGGATAATCGCGTTTAATAATTCCAATCATTGGCAGTGCCACTTTTTCTTTGATTTGTAAAATATCTCGAACGGAGTTGGCACGAATACCAACAGCACCCGCTTGTTGAGCAGCTAGTGCCATGAGTGGCATGATACCACCTTCTTCTGTGTATAAAGGTTCACCGGGTAAAGCTTGACAAGAAACAATGATACCATCTTTCACTTGGTCTAAAAAAGATTGTTTGTTCATTATTTACACCTCCTTATCTATTTCAATCTATGACGTTAATATAACGGATGTTTTCTAAGATGTAAATGAAAATTTTAATAAACAGATGAGATTAAGGTGTTCTTTTTGAGAAAATAGGATTTAAAATTTTAAAAAGAACTACAGCCAAAACAGCACCCAATATTCCCTGAAGTAGATTCATCAAAATTGCCGCAAGAGCGGCAGCTAATCCATATAGAAACCAATCGGTTAGAAAATAGCCACCTGCCATCCATAAAGCAGGTAAGAAAACGGATAAACTCAACGTATGGGTACGCTTGTAAAGGGCACCTGCTAATAATCCTTCAACTCCTTTTACAACAAAGGTAAAGGGCATATACATGGCATAACCTGCAATCATATCAGCTAAAGTAGAACCAATCGCACCAACCCAAAAACCAGCAGCGGGTCCCATGAGGAGTGCTGCTAATAAAAGGACTGCATCTCCAATATTCAAATACCCTTGCCCATTTGGGATAGGAATACGAAATAATAAAGTCATAACGGCTGTTAGTGAAGCAAACATAGCAAAGCGAACCATTTGCGTAGTGGGGTTTTTTTTCATACACATTCCTCCTAGTTGTTTATTATACCGTAAGTATTTCTTCTTAGGGATATAAAAATATACGCAAAATAATATTTAGAATCAAAACGGCATAAAACCATAACTTTTGGTACAATAAGTAAGGAAAATAAGAAAGAGGAGGCAGAAGAAGGATGCAACAGCCACGTATTTTAGTTATTCAAGATATTTCTGCCAGCTGCCGAATTTCAGCAAATGTTGCTGTACCTGTTTTAAGTTGCTTGAATAATGCAGTAAATATCTTGCCAACAGCCTTGCTCAGTACACATACGGGTGTGGGTTTTTTAGATTATACTTATCTTGATTTAACAAGTGAAATAAAAAAAATATTAAACCATTGGCAGTCATTGAATCTAAAATTTGATGGCTTATTGATTGGATATTTAGGGTCACTGGAACAGATTGAAATTGTTAGAAGCATTATTCGTGATTTTGTCAAACCTAATGGAACCGTTGTGTTAGACCCTGTTATGGGAGATCACGGTTTTTTATATCCAGGCTTTGATAGTCAATATGTTTTAAGTATGCGTCAACTTTGCCAGGAAGTAACCGTCATTATTCCAAATGCAACGGAGGCCAGTTTATTATTAAATCGCCCTTATCAACCAGGACCCTTTAGTGAAACTTATGTCCGCCAATTATTAGCAGAACTGGTCCAGCTAAACAAAAATGCCGTGGTTCTAACAGGTGTTCGTTTAGACGCAGTTAACTTAGGCGCAGCAAGTTATAGTCTCCCAGAAAGAGATTATTCGCTCAGTTTAGACGCTTGGCATCCCGGTCACTTTGACGGAACAGGCGATTTATTTTCGAGTGTGGTCGCTGGTATGCTCTTCCAAAGAAAAACCCTTCAAGAAGCGACTAAAATTGCAGTCACATATGTTAATCGGGTCATTTCACGAACGATTGATAGCCAAATTGATACGAAATATGGGGTTCAATTTGAAACCGATTTACCTTTTTTAATGCAATTTTTAAATCCAGATGATTAGCAACTTTTATTTTAATTATGTTAAAATACTATTAAATGTTTAAAGGAGATAATTAGCCTATGGAGAAACAAAACTTAATGAAACGTTCAGAGGTCCCTACACAACTTACTTGGGACCTAGAAAGTATTTTTGCATCAAAAGAAGATTACCAAAGAGCGCAAGAAGAATTACAAGAAGCGGTTAAACGTTTTGAAACAAACTATAAAGATCAGTTAGCTGATAAAGAAATGATTCTCAAATCTATTGCGGATTATGAAGCGATTCAAGTTCAAATGTCGCGCTTATACCATTATGGATCCTTACCAGCAACAACAGATTTGACAAATGCTACTTATACACAAATGTCACGTCAACTTGATCAAATGATGGCAGATACGTATGCACGTCTTTCTTTCTATAATTCGCAACTAACACAAGTGAATACTGACATTTTGGATGCAGTTGCTGAAAAAGAACCTCGCTACACGTCATTTGTCCGTCATATGAAAGCAGACAAAGAAATTCAATTAACACCAGAACTTGAACAGGCATTGGCATTGCTCGCACCAACGTTTAATGCACCAGTCGGTATTTATGAACAAGCTAAATTAGCCGATATGGATTTTGGAAGTTTCACCGTCGATGACGAAGTGTATCCTTTAAGTTTTGTTCTGTATGAAGATCACTATATGTATCACACGGATACAAAAGTGAGAAGAGCTGCCTTTGATGCTTTTTCTAAAGTTTTGAAAAAATACGAAAACGTTATTGCACAAGCTTATTATACACAGGTCCAAACTGAAAAGACGCTAGCAACTATGCGCGGCTTTGATTCTGTTTTTGACTATCTCTTGTATGACCAGGAAGTCGATCAAGAACTGTATAATCGTCAAATTGATGTGATTATGTCAGATTTAGCGCCGGTTATGCAAAAATATATTACCCATTTAAAAGACGTTCAAGGATTAGATAAAGTAACCTATGCGGATTTGAAGATTGATTTAGATCCAGAGTACTCTCCTAAAGTTACCGTTGAAGATTCGAAGCAACTTGTAGAAGAAGCCATTTCTGTTTTAGGCCAGGAATATACCGATATGATTATGAAAGCTTACCCAGAACGTTGGGTCGATTTTGCCCAAAATATTGGTAAATCTACGGGAGGTTTTTGTTCAACTGTTTCCGGAAACGCTGCACATCCCTATATTTTAATGTCATGGACGAATCATTTGAGCAATGTCTACACACTCATCCATGAATTCGGTCATGCTGGTCAGGGAATTTTAGCATCTGAACACAACGCTGTTGTAGGGGATAATCCGTCTCTTTATTTGATAGAAGGCCCTTCCACATTTAATGAGTTATTGTTGACAGACTCTCTAACCAGTCAAACCGATGACCCGCGAATGGAACGGTTTGCTTTAACAAAAATGATGTCGGATACTTACTTCCATAATTTTGTAACTCATTTATTGGAAGCTGCCTACCAACGCGAAGTTTACAAGCGTGTCGATGCAGGATTAGGATTTGACGCCCAAGAATTAAGCAAAATCAAACGTGCAATTCTAGAAGAATTCTGGGGAGATGCCGTGGAAATTAATCCGGGTGCAGAACTAACTTGGATGCGTCAGCCACATTATTATATGGGGCTCTATCCTTATACTTACTCTGCAGGATTAACAATTGCAACCCAAGCTTTCTTAAAAGTAAAAGAGGAAGGGCAACGTGCTGTTGACCGCTGGCTAGAATTCTTAAAAACGGGCGATACCTATATTCCAGCGGATGCTGCAGCTGTTGCTGGCGTTGATATTCGGACTGATAAACCTCTAAAAGATACCATTGCCTATTTAAATCGTTCTGTTGATCGGATGATTGAGTTAACAAATGAATTAAAATAAATGCTTGACAATCTTATTTTAATCTAATATTATACTTGCAATGACAAAACTACATATGAAAAAATCAATGATAGAGAGAGTAAATCGAATTTTTTATTTTCAGTGAGACGGGTGGTAGTGGAAGCCTGTTAGTAAAAACCGATTGAACCGCACTCTATCGATGAAGAGGTGAAATAGGAGTAGCTTCTTCCGCAGATCATGCGTTACTACAATGAGGTGGATATGCCCGAGCGCATGTCAACTAGAGTGGTACCGCGGATATATGATATATAGACCCGTCTCTTGCAGATGCAAGGGATGGGTTTTTTTGTGTTTATAAATAAGGAAAAGGGGAATCGATGAAATGGTAAATAAGACAAGAGTCCCTTATTGGGTAAGAAAAGACAGGCAAAGCTGTTACCGAAAATAAAAAAGTTAATCTATTGACAACTATCATAGGAATCATTAAAGGGGAAATAAAAATGACAAAAAAAAATATAATCATTATCGGTGCGGCAGGTCGCGATTTTCACAATTTTAATACCTATTATCGAGGCAATGAGTCTTATAATGTTGTGGCGTTTACTGCAGCACAAATCCCAGACATCGACGGACGTAGTTATCCAACTGAACTAGCGGGAGAGGCTTATCCAAACGGTATTCCCATCTATAAACAAGAAGATTTAGCCAATCTGATTGCATCATTTGATGTAGAAGAGTGCGTGTTTGCTTATAGTGACATTCATTATGAAGAAGTAATGGGAATTAGTGCCATTGTTAATGCAGCTGGTGCCGATTTTACGCTATTAGGACCTAAGAAAACCCAACTAAAAAGTAAAAAACCAGTGATTTCAGTAACAGCGGTTCGTACCGGAGCTGGTAAGAGCCAGACATCGCGTAAGGTAATTGAGAGTTTGATGGCAAAAGGGATAAAAGTGATTGCCGTTCGTCATCCGATGCCATATGGAGATTTAAATGCACAACGTGTTCAGCGTTTTGAAACGGTTGAAGACCTTGAGAAACATCTTTGTACAATTGAAGAAATGGAAGAGTATGAACCACATGTTAGTCGTGGCAATGTCATTTATGCAGGTGTCGATTATGCAGATATTTTAATGGCTGCTGAAAACGATCCTAATGGATGCGACGTTATTCTGTGGGATGGTGGTAATAATGATTTCTCCTTTTATCAAGCCGATTTGGGGATTACTGTTTTGGACCCGCATCGTCCTGGTCATGAATTAAAATATTACCCAGGAGAAGTTTCCTTGCGTCAAGCTGACGTAACCATTATTAACAAAATTGATAGTGCGAGCAGTGAGTCAATTGCTATCGTCGAAGGGAATATTCAGGCAACGAATCCCAACGCAACAATTATAAAAGCAGATTCAACGATTACGGTAGACCATCCAGAGCTGATAAAAAATAAAAATGTTTTAATCGTTGAAGATGGGCCGACAGTCACTCATGGAGGTATGGTAATTGGTGCTGGAACGGTAGCAGCAGAACGACTTGGTGCCAATTCCATTGTAAATCCTCATCCTTATGCTGTTGGGAAAATTATTGATACATATGAAAAGTACCCACACGTTGGAAAGATATTGCCGGCAATGGGCTATGGTAAAGAACAATTAAAGGATTTAGAAACAACAATTAATAATGCGGATTGTGATACGGTTATTATTGGAACGCCAATTGATTTGTCGCGTATTATTACAATAAATAAGCCCACGACGCGTGTGCATTATGAATTAAATGAGCTAGAAGGGCCAAATCTTGATACAATCTTAGACTCTTTTATAGAGAAATACCAACTTGGTAAAAATTGAATAGAAAATAATCAATGATGAAGAGAGTAAACAGAATGTTTTTCTTTAAGCGAGTGAGGGGAGGGAGAGCCTGACAGAAAACTTTAGTCGAAACGCACTTCATCGATGAAGTGGTGAAAAAAGTAGCCTCTTCCGCGAATCAGGCGTTACTATAATGAGGTGGATATGCCAAGGCATGTCAACTAGAGTGGTACCGCGGATAATATAAATTTAGCCCGTCTCTTGTAAAACAAGGGACGGTTTTTTTGTGTTCAAAATATCGGTATGAAGGAGTTAGGGTTATACTATGTCAATTGAATTTTTAAAAACCTATCTGCCCATTTATTTTCAAGGGGCTGTTTATACAATTGCTTTATCTTTTTTTGCAATTCTCGGTGGAGTTGTCTTAGGAAGTGGACTAGCACTTGCGAAAATGTCAGAAAGAAAATGGTTGAGTAAACCGGCTAGTGGGTATATCCAAATAGTAAGAGGAACACCTTTACTTGTGCAGTTATTTATTATCTATTACGGACTGTTTTCTTTAAATATTGAATTACCAGATTTTACTTCTGGGACCATTACAATTGCATTGAACGCTGCTGCTTATATTGCAGAAATTATTCGTGCTGGGATAAACGGGGTGGATAAAGGACAAATGGAAGCAGCACGTTCAATCGGAATGAATAAAGTCCTAGCAATGCGGAAAATTATTTATCCTCAAGCTCTAAAAAATATCTTACCAGCACTAGGTAATGAATTTATAACGTTGATGAAGGAGTCATCAATTATTTCAGTAATCGGCATGCAAGATTTGATGTTTAAAGCTAAAGTTGTTGCCGGTGCAACTTTTATGCCTTTTTTGCCTTATATGATTGCAGCAGTTTTTTATTTCGCACTTACTAGTATCTTTACTAGAGGACTGGGATATTATGAAAGAAGGTTACAAGAAAGTGATTAAGACTATTAATTTGAAGAAATCATTTGGTGATAAAGAAGTTTTAAAAGGTATTAATGAAGAAATTACAGAGGGTGAAGTGGTGGTTATAATTGGGCCTTCAGGTTCAGGTAAAAGTACTTTTCTAAGATGTTTGAATTTACTGGAAAATCCTACATCTGGTGACGTTCTATTTGAGAAAAAGCGGATTAATCAACCTAAAGTTAATATGGATCTTATTCGTATGAAGATGGGAATGGTTTTTCAGGGGTTTAACCTATTCCCACATCTATCCGTACTTGAGAATATCACCATTGGACCAATAGAAATACAAAAAAGAACAGTTTCGCAAGCTAATAAAATTGGGGAAGATTTATTAATGAGTATGGGCTTAATAGAAAAAGCAAACGTCTATCCCAAATCTCTATCAGGTGGACAAAAGCAGCGAATAGCGATTGCACGTGCCCTTGCTATGCAACCACGCCTACTGCTATTTGACGAACCAACCTCGGCTTTAGATCCATAAATGGTTGATGAAGTTTTACAAGTAATGAAAAAGTTAGCAAATGATGGAATGACGATGGTTATCGTAACACATGAAATGGGATTTGCACGTGAAGTAGGTGACCGAATAATTTTTATGGATGAAGGTACGGTAGTCGAAACAGGAACACCTGAAGAGCTATTTACTTCTCCTCAACATAAGCGAACACAAGAGTTCTTATCTAAGATTTTATAAGTTAATAATAGGAGGAAATAGAATGAAAATAGTAAAACAAGTTTTAATTTTGATAAGTTTGATATTTTTGATAGGGTGTGGAAATGAAAAAATATTCTCTGAAAAAACCAGTAAAATTACAGAAATTCAAGAAGCGGGCGTATTAAATTTAGCAACATCCGCTGACTACGCACCTTATGAGTGGCATTTAGTCGAGGGTGGTAAGGATAAAATTGTTGGTTTTGACATTGATATTGCACAGATAATTGCAGATGAACTAGGAGTTGAGTTACATATTTCTGATTTGGACTTTGATGGGTTGATTCCAGCTTTGTCTACAGGAAAAGCAGATTTAATTATATCAGGAATGACACCAACAGCCAAAAGAGCAGAAAGTGTTGATTTTTCAGATATTTATATTTCACAAGAGGATGTCGTAGTAGTTCGTGAAGAAGATATGAATCAATTTAATCATTTAAAAACAATGGATTTTGTTTCTTGGGCAACTCAAAAAACAACGGTTCAAGAAGAATGGCTCCAAACAAACTATCCTGATTCTGACATACAATCAGTTGGTCAGTGGGGAACGGCAATTGTTTCTTTAAAAACTGGAAAAGTAGATGCTATTTTAATGGTGAAGGCAGTTGCTGAGCAATATGTGAAGCAAAATGAAGATTTAGTTATTGCAGATATAGAAGAAATAGGAACGCAAAATGATTCAGCAATAGCTATTCGTAAAGGTGATACTGATTTAAAAAATAAAGTAAACGAAATCATTGATAGCTTAAATAAATCAGATATGATAAACACGCTATATATTGAAAATACAGAATTAATGGATAAAAATATAAATTAAAAGCGAAGCAGCTGAGATAAATTATCTTAGCTGCTTCACTTTTAATTTGTTTTCCAAAGATTTAACTTAGAGCTTCATCATAGCGAGCACGTTCGCCACCAATAGATTTCGGACGTGTTCGAGCGGCAGAGAGTATGGCACTCCCAATATTTTTTACAGACAAACGAACTGGCACAACCACCGGAATGAGATGCATTCCAATAAAGGTTTGCCCGATATCTAATCCGGCTTTAGCTTGAATAGTTTCAACTAAAACAGGATTTTCCATACCGTGGTAAGCTGCAGTCGCAAAGCTACCACCTGCATGCAAATGAGGTACGGCATTAATAATTGGATACCGATTTTCTTTCGCAGCTTCTTTTTCAATAACTAAGGAACGATTGAGATGCTCGCAAGATTGAGCGGCTAGGATGAGCTTGTGTTGATCGGTTATTTTTTTTGCAGTATCAAAGATTACTTTACCGATTTCTTCACTTGATGCCGTTCCAATTTTTTCATTATTGACTTCACTGGAAGAACAGCCAATGACAATGATATCACCATCTTCAAGTTTAGAAACAGCAATAAGCTCATTTAAGGCCGTTTCAACTTGTTTTTTTATTTCTTCTAGAATCAAATTAAGTCCCTCCTCTTTCATACTTTATTATCTAACAAAACAAGGAGTTTGTCATTATTTTAAGATAGAAGCTTTTATGAGAGGATTCTAATAAAAAAACCGTATCGTTCGTTTATAGGGTGTTTACTTTTTCTTATAATGCTTATAAAATATGAATATATTTAAAAAAAGAACAATTAAAGTTTTAAAAACACTAATGTTCGTAAATTGGAGGAAGATATGGAAGCGAACTTAGAAGTAAATGTAAAAAGACTAGCAAAAGAAGAAACGCAAGAGGAAAATGGTGAAATGGAATTGTTATATGGCGTTGAAGATTCACCTAGCTTTTTTATATCATCAATCCTTGGTTTTCAAAATGTTATTACAGCATTCGGTGGTATTGTAGCTGTTCCGCTTATTATTGCTGGTATGGCAGGGTTTGGCGTTATCGATACGGCTTATCTCGTTAGTGCTGCTCTTTTAGTTTCTGGTATCGTATCTATTATTCAATCCAAAGGAGTCGGTCCCAAAGCTTTTCGAGTTGGAGTCGGCTTGCCAACCATTATGGGAACAGACTTTGCATTTATTGGTCCCGCTGCTGCAGTTATTAGTACAGGGGGGATCGCTGCTTACTTTGGTGGAACCATGTTAGCATCTCTTTTAGAATTTGGAATGAGTTATTTTATCAAACCTTTAATGAAGTTTTTCCCGCCTGTTGTAACAGGATCGGTTATTACGCTAATGGGAATGACGTTAATGTCAGTCGCCATGGAATGGGCTGCTGGTGGAGTGGGTTCAGCAACATATGGCGCACCTATTAATCTAGGTATTACGGCTTTTGTATTTTTAATTATTGCAATGGTTAATCATTATGCTGGTAAAAAATTTGCGCCGTTAGCTGTTTTGATTGGTGCAATCATTGGCTATATTGTTTGTATCCCTTTAGGAATGGTTGACTTTCAGCAAGTTAGCAATGCTTCGTGGTTTGCTTTACCACAGTTCTTTAAATACGGAATTTCATTTAAATGGGAATATGCGCTACCGTTTTTAACGGGTTACTTAGTTACAATTATTGAATCTGTTGGAGTTATTCAAACACTGGGGCAAGTAACCAAAACCGAAGTTAAAAATGAGGATATTGCCGCAGGCGTTCGGGCGGATGCAGTAGGTTCTTGGATTGGCCCAGTTTTGGGATCAGGACCAGCGGCAACATTCAGTCAGAATGCAGGATTAATACCAATGACAAGAAATGCGTCTCGTAAAGTTGCTATTACAGCAGGTTATATTATGATTTTAATGAGTTTATTTCCTAAATTTGCTACCTTTGTATCGATTATGCCTATGCCCGTTTTAGGAGGCGCAGGGTTACTCATGTTCGGTAATGTAGCGGCAGCAGGTATCCAATCTCTGTCACGTGTGAAATTTACAAATCGCAACATGATTATTGTAGCGGGATCATTAGCAGTTGGTTTAGGTGTTTCTTTCCGACCAGAAGTAACCGCGAGCTTACCGGGTATATTAGGAGGATTATTCTCATCGGGTATTTCGGCTGGAACGATTGTTGCTTTGGTATTAAATATAGCACTTAAAGAAAAAGAAATAGTAGAAGAAAGTATCGCGTAAGAAAAAAGCGTGTTGGAAACGGCCTCAAGGCTGCTATCCCACACGCTTCTTTTTATTCATCATCAATCACTTGTTTAAATACAGCCCTAAAATTTTCAGCTGCTTCTTTTGTAAAAGGCCGAGGTCCCTTCGTTCGCTTCCCACTTTTCCTCATTTGAGCACTCAAATAACGTGTCTCTAATAAGCGGTCAATGTTTTCGTAAGTATACTGAAGACCTTTATGATGTAAGACAATTGCTTTTTTTCCTAAAGCTAGAGATGCGAGACCATAGTCTTGGGTAATTAAAACATCCCCTTGTTGGAGCAGTTGCATGATTCGATAATCGGCTGCTTCTTGTTCGGAGTCAACATAAATCGTTTCTACATAATTAGGGTAAATTTTATTTGAAAAATGCGCATAGCTTGAGACAAGGACCACCGGCAACGGTTTTTTTCCGGCTTCTTCAACGACGATGTCCTTAACAGGACTTGCATCACTATCGATTATAACTTTAATATGAATCAGTCCTTTCTTTTTATATTATCATGACTTAAAATTTAAAACTTGAAATTTGTTTAAGTTAAATGGCGGAACCTTGTTTTATTGCCTAAAATAAATTAACATGAGCGTACCAAATTTAAGAGATGAAAAGAGGAATTGATATGAATAAGGTTGGAATCGGTAAGATTGGTTTTTATACACCTCCCTTTTACTTAGATATGACGGACCTCGCGCATGCGCGTGGCGATGAACCAGCTAAATACACAATCGGTATTGGACAAGACCAAATGGCAGTAACGCCAATAAGTCAAGATATTGTTTCGATGGCAGTCAACGCAGGTTTGCAAATAATCAACGATGAAGATAGAAGTAAGATCGATTTAGTCATTGTGGGAACTGAAAGTGCCTTTGATGCTTCTAAGTCCTCGGCCGTTTATGTTCATGAATTATTAAATATTCAACCTCATGCACGATCCTTTGAAATCAAACACGCGTGTTATGCAGCAACTGCAGGCTTACAAATGGCCAAAGACTATGTTACCTTACACCCAGATCGTAAGGCTTTGGTAATTGGAACAGATGTTGCGCGTTATGGGTTAGCAACGGGTGGCGAAGTCACGCAAGGAGCAGGTGCAATGGCACTGCTTGTGAGTGCAGATCCAACTATTTTAATTTTAGAAAAAGATTCTGCTTATACAACCAAAGACATTATGGACTTTTGGCGTCCTGTTTATTCAGAATATGCCATGGTTGATGGAAAATATTCAAACGAACAATATCTTTCTTTCTTTAATACGGTTTGGAACTTGTATAAAGAAAAAACCAATCGTAGTATAGCAGATATAAAGGCCTTTTCTTTTCATTTACCTTATACGAAAATGGGTAAAAAAGCACTGCAAGAAGTATTACCTGAAGCGGACGATGCTAAACAAAAGGCTCTATCAGCTATTTTTGAAGAGAGCCTGGCGTTTAACCGTTTAGTAGGAAATATTTATACGGGCTCTTTATATTTAAACTTATTATCCCTTCTAGAAAATGGAAAAGGGCTAAAGGCGGGTGACCGAATTGGTCTTTTCAGTTATGGATCAGGCGCGGTTGGAGAATTCTTTACAGGTCTGATCGCTGAAGATTTCAAAAAGGGGCTAGCTTCTGATAAATATACCGAACTATTGGCAAAACGCCAGCAAGTAACGGTTGCTGAATATGAGGCTATGTTTACACAAAATCTACCTGAAGATGGTTCAGCTCTGACAATTGATACAGCAAATGATTCTTCAGCATGTCGTTTAGTAGAAGTAAAAGATCATAAACGCTCCTATATTGTAAAATAAAAGCATGAAACTTGATATTTCAAATTCGAGATGTTAGCATTAGTTATATAAGCAAGGAAAATTTACTTAAAGGGAGTTTTTTATATGACAAAGTATGGTGTAATTGTAGGATCAATTCGTAAAAATTCATTTTCTCAAACGCTAGCAAATGGGCTAGTTGCAGGATTGCCTAAAGACGCAGAAGTAACATTTATCGAAATTGCGAATCTTCCATTATATAACCAAGATTATGATGCTGATTCACCTGCAGAATACACAAGATTCCGTGAGCAAGTGGCTGCACAAGATGCTATTATCTTTGCCACACCAGAACATAACCGTAGTGTACCAGCAGCATTGAAAAATGCATTAGATGTTGCATCTCGTCCTTGGGGAGAAAATATTTGGGCTGGAAAACCGGCATTAGTGGCTTCACAATCGTTATCAGGTATTTCTGGAGCGCTAGCAAACCACATTTTACGTCAATCACTAACTTTCTTGGATATGCCTACTATGCAACAACCAGAAGTCTACATTGCTAACTCATCCGAATTATTAGGTGAGACAGGTGAAGTTGCAAATGCAAGTACAGCAGAATTCCTAAAAAGTGTTACACAAGAATTTGTTACATTTACAAATAAATTCGTAAAATAAAAAACAGAGCACAGGCAAAAGCCTGTGCTTATTTTTTTTGGATATTTTTTAATATTTCTTTAGCAGTCGCTAGATTCATATTCTTTACGGTTTTTAATTGTGTTGCAACTTGGTCGATTTCTTCTCTACTTGCACCTGCACTAATAGCTAATGAGCGCGCATGTAGGCCCATATGACCTTGTTGAATACCTTCAGTAACGAGTGCTCGTAGTGCTGAGAAATTCTGTGCTAAACCAACACTCGCGATAATTGCTTCAAGTGTTTCGGCGTCAGGATTTCCCAATAAATGATGAGCCATTTGAGCACCTGGATGAAAGGAAATCGAACCCCCGACCGTACCAATTGAAAGTGGAAGCGTCAATTCACCGATTAAATCACCATTATCAGCTTTGCGCCAACTAGAAAGACTACGGTATTGACCGCTGCGTGAAGCATAAGCATGTGCGCCTGCTTCAATCGCGCGCCAATCATTTCCACTTGCAAGAACAATGGCATCAATGCCATTCATAATGCCTTTGTTATGCGTAACAGCGCGATAGGGATCAACAGTGGCCACTTGAGCTGCTAATATAAGACGGTCGCGCACTTCCACGCCGGACCAATTATCTTTGGCGAGAGCAGATACCGGAAGACGGCACGTTGCGGTGGCTAAACATTCAGTCGCGTAATTTGATAAAATTCCCATCAACGCATTTCCATTGGTAAGATTTTCTAGCATGGGAATAATGGCTTCCATCATCGTATTAATAATATTGGCACCCATCGCTTCAAGCGTCTCCACATGCAAATGGATAATTAAAAAGCTAGGACTTCCTACTGTTAAATCCTCTGCAATCTCGCGAATTCGTATACCATCCGCGCCGCCACCCCGTTTAACAATAGAAGGATGCGCTTGATTAGCTGCTTGAATAATTTCAATTTCATTGTCATGGAGGATTGCGATTGCTTCACTTAAATGAGGAACGTCCGTTAAAATAACTTGTCCAATCATCAGACGATCCGTGACTGCTGTTTGAAACCCACCGTATTGTGCAACTAATTTAGCAGCAGAGCTGGCAGCAGCAATAACAGAAGGTTCTTCAATAGCCATAGGGATAACATAGTCCTTCCCATCAATTAAAAAATTAGTAGCAATACCAAAAGGAAGTTGATAGGTGGCAATTTGATTTTCAATCATCCCGTTAGCAATATCTAAGGAAATCGCTAACTGATCATCAAACGCATCTTGTTTTTCCTTTTCTAGAAAGCCCGCCTGGATTAAAGCTTGTATACGTTCTGTTTGCGACTTCTTATAAAATTGGGCTAAGTAGCCGGTATTTTTTTCAGACATAAACATTCTCCTTTTTTGAGTCACATTTATCATACCAAAAAAGGAGTCTGGAAAAAATCCCAGACTCCTTAAATTTACTTAGATTAAAGCGCTTCCCTTTCAACTGTTGCTTCTGTATCAGTGAAGACTTGTCCATCAAATTCATTAATGACATTTGAAGAAACAACACCTGCAAGCATGGAACCATTAACATTAACCATTGTTCGCATCATATCAATGATTGGTTCAACAGAAATAACTAAACCAACAATAGCGACTGGCAAATTCAATGTACTTAAAACAATCAAAGCTGCAAAGGTCGCACCACCACCGACACCGGCAACACCAAATGAACTAATGGTGACAACAAGTACCAGTGAGAGTAAAAAGCCGATGCTTGTGACATCAATTCCAACTGATGGCGCAATGATAGTTGCAAGCATTGCCGGGTAAACACCCGCACAACCATTTTGGCCGATAGAAACACCAAAGCTAGCCGAGAAGTTTGCCGAAGCTGAGTCAACACCTAAGGCTTCTGTTTGCGTTTTAATATTGAGTGGCAAGGTACCAGCACTGGATCGGGATGAAAAAGCAAAACTTAATGCTGGAAAGGACTTTTTAAAGAACGTTAAAGGATTCACCTTTTGCGTCAGCAAAATTGCACTGTGAACCAATAAGACAACAATTAAGGCACTATAAGAGGCGAGCACGAAGACTCCAAGATTAACAATTGCTTGGAAACTAGAAGTTGCCATCATTCGGATTGATAAAGCCAAAATTCCATAAGGAGTTAGACGTAAAACGAGTGTAACAATCCGCATAACAATCGCATGAAGCGTATCAAGACCATGTTTAAAACTTGCGGCATATTCTGGCTCTTTACGTTTGATACCCATATAGGCAACGCCTGTAAAGGAGGAAACAATAACCGTCGCAATGGTCGAGGTACTTCTTAAACCAGCGAAATCTTCAAAAATATTTGTGGGAATAAAAGAAAGAATTTGACCAGGTATAGTCAACCCTTCTACTTGGCTTTGACGATCTGCCAAAGCGAGAATTTGAGCCGATTCAGCTACCCCTTCCGTAAACTGTGCACCGTCTAAATTAAACAAGAGGACAGAAGCCCAACCCACGAAAGCAGCAATCGCTGTTGTCCCAAGTAAAGTAGCCAAAACAGCTACACTAATTTTACCTAATTTTCCCGTTTCTTCTATTTTAGTAAATGCTCCAACGATAGAGACGAAAATAAGTGGCATAATCAGCATTTGTAAAAAGCGAACATAACCGGAGCCTACAATATTAGCCCAATCAATAAAGGTCCGTGTGATTGAACTGTCAGATCCCCATACTAGCTGAATAACTGAACCAAATACGACCCCTATAATCAGCGCTGTGAAGACGCGTGTTGTAAATTTAATATGTTTAGTAGACATGCGATAGATGATGAATAAAAAGATGGTAAAGATAAATAACAAGCCTAAAATCACAAAAATTTCCATACTGTTTGTTCCTCCTTAAATAGATAAAGCAAATTATATAGTATTGTTTCTAAAATAACGAATGATTTGTTTTATAAATTAAGTTTCTCTAGAACTGCTTGCTTCATCTTAGAAATAGGAATACTGGTGTGATGTAGAAAATCATCGTATAAAGCTTTCTCAACAGATAGTGGCAAGGTTTGTTTGTTTAACTTTGCTAAATGCAAGAGGGCAGATTCTAACGTGGAAGATTTTAAATCAACATCTAATGCGGTTAAAACAGTTTTAGGGAACTTGTATAGACTTGCTGTTGCAGCGATAATCATGGGAAGGTGATCGTTATGTTTTTCAGCTACAATAGATGCAACGGCTGTATGTGGATCTAAGAGGTAACCCGTCTCATCAAAGACCCGCTTAATCTCTTGAAGGACATCTATTTCAGAAGCAAAGTCGGCATAGAAATCTTTTGCTTTTGCTATTATTTCTGCCGTTACCTCGTAAAAGCCATCATTAGAGAGAGCAGTCATATAATTTTTTACAGTATCTGTATTATTTGATAAGTGATACAAGAGTCGTTCTAAATTGCTGGATACCAAGATGTCCATGGAAGGGGAGTGTGTTCGTATAAATTCGCGTTTACGATTGTAAATACCAGAATGAAAAAAATCACTTAAGACATTATTTTCATTTGAAGCAACAATCAATTTTTTAATAGGCAACCCCATCTGTTGCGCATAATAAGCTGCTAATATATTTCCAAAATTTCCGGTTGGAATAGTAACATTCATAAAATCGCCAGCTTGAATGCGCTTGTCATTCAATAGTTTTCCATATGTATGAATGTAATAAACAATTTGGGGAATCAACCTTCCAATATTAATGGAATTAGCAGAAGAAAATATTAAATTATTTTCTGTTAATTCCTTTTTTAATTTCTCGTCTACAAATAGGTTTTTAACTTCATTTTGTGCCTCATCGAAATTACCTTCCACAGCGATTACCGAAACATTATGACCGGATTGTGTTAACATCTGGCGTTCTTGAAACTCACTAACACCATCTTTAGGATAGAAAAAAATTATGCGCGTTCCCGGAACATTAGAGAAACCATCCAAAGCTGCTTTTCTTGTATCACCACTTGTTACTGTTAAAATAACAATGTCTTTATCATTATTGTTTTTTTCGCAGCTCGTCTCATAAACTTAGAAAGAATAGAGAGCGCTACATCTTTAAATGCTAGGGTAGGCCATGGAATAGCTCCAGATAATAACTACTTTTAACTTTTACGAGTGGAGTAACCGATTCAGGTAGAAACTTTTCTTGATAGACTTAGATACACGCTAGTAGCTCAGTTTCGGTAAAGTCAGTTAAATAAGTACTTAAGACGGTATAAGCGATTTCGTCGTAGCTACTTTCGGTCACGGGTAGAGTGGTAATATACGGACATAAGAAGAACTCCTTTCTAAATGAGAGCTTTCTAATGAATTTATAGCATATACGTAAAGAGAATTCAATTATCAAAAAACCCGTTTATCGTAGTAATACGATAAACGGGTGAAATGAAATATATTATTCTTCTTCTTCGCCGATTACTTCTGGTTCAGCTACTTCATCATCTGTTGCTGGCTCTTCTTCTAGTCGAGGTGCAGAAACCATAACAACTGTTGTTTCAGGTTCTGTTAGTACTTCAACATTTTCTGGAACAACTAAATCAGAAACTGCAACTGTATCACCAATGACTAGTTCGCTAATATCATATGTGATTTCAGTTGGGATATTTCCTGGCTCAGTTTCAATTTCAATTTCAGTTAATGGCTGTGTTACAACGCCTTCTTTAATTTCTTCAGCGCCGTGAATAACAACAGCAACTTCAACAGTAACCTTTTGCCCTTTTGTAAGAGCGTTTAACTCTACGTTATAAACTTCTGGTTTTAACGCGGACATTGAGATTTCTTTAATCAATACGCGAATTTCTTTACCATCTAGTACGACGTTAAAGACAGCGTTACGACCAAGTTTTCTTAAAATGTCATCAAATTCCTTACGATCAACTAGGACTGGGGTTGTTTCAATATCACGTCCGTAAATGATTGTAGGTATTTTGTTATCTCTTCTCGCCTGTTTAGAAGCTGATGTACCAAGGCGTTCTCTTTTTTCTGCATTTAATTTCATAAATATACTCTCCTTATTGCGCCATTCATTTAGTGCGCATAATATATAAACATGATAGCATGCCAGACGTAAAATAGCCAATAATAATATTATTCAATTGGACATAGGGTTAGAAAATAAACCTTGTCTAATGGATCATTTTTCTAGTATACTCATACAGTATTTCAAAAAAAAGGAGTTGATAGTATTGTGGTGGTTTATTCCTGCTCTTGTTGCAACGGTTGCATGGGGAACAGCTGATTTATTTTATAAAAAAGGTGCTGATCCCGATGATAAATACAGTTATTTAAAAACAGTCATCTTGGTGGGGTTTATAATGGGTCTCCATGCTCTCTACATTCTTTTAGTCAATGATATCCAATACGACCCAACTTATTTAATTAAATATTTACCGGTATCATTTTTTTATATTTTATCGATGGCGATTGGGTATGCGGGTTTACGCTTTTTAGAGCTTTCGGTTTCGTCACCTGTCCAAAATTCATCCGGTGCTATTGCCGGACTGATGACTTTTATATTTTTGGGACAAACTATGACCGGAATTCAATTTGGTGCTGTTTTTTTAATTACCATGGGTGTTATTTTACTAGGAGTGTTTGAACATCAGCTTGCAGAGCAAGAACGTATTGAAAAGAAAGAAGTAATTGATCGAAAGTACAAATATGGTGCCTTAGCCTTAATCTTTCCACTCTTATACGCATTTTTAGACTCACTGGGAACATTTGCTGATGCATGGTTTTTCGATGCTTATGCCGCATTTGATGATGGAACGTTAGAGATGCAGGCAAACTTATCTTATGAGTTTACTTGGCTTTTAGTAGCCATCATTGTTTTTGTCTATGTTGTAATAATAAAAAAACAATCTTTCCGAGCCAAGGACCAAATCAGTCGTGGCCTTGCTGCGAGTTTTGAAACCTTAGGACAATTTTTTTATGTCTATGCGATCAGTTCAAATGCCGTTATAGTAGCGCCGATGATGTCTGCTTATTCAGTAGTTTCCGTGATACTGTCACGAATATTTTTGAAAGAAAAACTAACTCGTAATCAATATCTAGCGATTACGGCGATATTAATAGGCATTATTATTTTAAGTTTTGAATAAATAAAAAGCTTTCTGCGATGAGTGGGAATTATTTCCCATACTGATCGTAGAAAGCTTTTTTTATTTGGATAAAACGTGTGAAATCATTCATTATTTGCAAGAGTTTGGCTCTGTTTTCAAATTCTTGACGGGTTTCAGGCAAAGGGCTATTGCGGAATTTATTTAATAAAAGTTCGATATCCGACAAAATATGAATTCCTGTATTTGTTTCGTGAAATTCTTGAGCGGATTGATAGATTAAACGCGCAAGGAACTGACTTTCCTTCATAGGGATGCGACAGACTAAAATATTTTGCTGCATATATTGAAGAATTCGGGCTTGATTTTTTCGCATTTCTAGGTAACGTAAGACGTAATTAGACTCATCCCAAGGGCGATTTTCCATTTCTGTAACAATAAGGGTTTCAGCTTTATCTAACAGTTCAAACATATCATTTAGCTGGCTGGTCTGAAAAGGCGCGCCACTTTTTAAACGTTCAGACATAGCGAGTAAATGATCTTTCATTTTTTGATCTGCTTGATTACGTAGTTCTAGGATATACGCTTCATTAGAAGGCATATATAGATTAATAATAATGGCGATTCCAGCACCTACAACCATTAACATGACTTCATTGGTTAAAGATGGAAAAGCTACCGATTGATCTGCTAATAAATGGCTAACCAAAACTGAACAAGGAGCAATGCCAACTTCAATGCCTAGTTTATAAGCAATAGGCACATAAATAAGTAAATAGAGTGCGAAAATAAAAATATGATAGCCTAAAAAATAAAAAAGTAAACTTGCAATCCCGAGCGCAAGTAAAGTAGAAAGTAAACGCTGATAAGCAATTAACCATGATGTCTTAACAGTATCTGAAACACTTAAAATGGCAATAATTCCCGCGGATATGGGATAATCTAAGTTTAATAAACTAGCTAATGTCACAGCTAAAAAAGTAGCAACTGAAATCTTTAATGCACGTAAACCGAGTGACACACAAACACCTCGTTTATAGTAGTTTTTTACTTGAACTTTAACAATATACCCAGTGATGAGGTTTAATTTCTTTGAAAGCTTGACCTTTAGAAACTTCTAATTCGCAGTCGGTTATTTCAACTTTTGACCGCTGAGCTTCAAAATCTGGATGTGGAATAGGGATAGCCGATAGTAATTTTTTAGTATAAGGATGGATAGGGTTTGTAAACAGCTCTTCAGCTCCAGCGAGTTCAACTATTTTGCCGTTATACATAACAGCAACACGGTCTGAAATTTGTTTTACCATTGCTAAATCATGCGCAATAAATAAGTAAGTAAGGTTTAATTTTTTTTGTAAATCTTTAAGTAAAACCACAATTTGAGATTGAATGGATGCATCTAAGGCAGAGAGAGGTTCATCCAAAACAATAAATTCTGGATTTACTGCTAATGCCCGAGCAATACCAATTCTTTGACGTTGTCCTCCAGAAAATTCATGAGGATAACGTTGAGCAAAACTTTTATCCAATTCTACAAGCTCTAATAGTTCATAAATTCGCGCTTGTCGATCACTTTTGTTTTTAGTTAAATGATGAATATCTAGAGCCTCACCGATAATATCTTGTATTTTCATACGTGGATTTAAAGAGGCATAGGGATCTTGAAAAACCATTTGCATATGTTTCCTCATGGATTTTAATTCATTTGAACTAAGATGATTTATATCAAAACCTTCATATAGGGTTTCTCCCATATCTGGTTGATGTAATCGTAAAATGGTACGTCCAGTCGTCGACTTACCAGATCCAGATTCTCCCACAAGCCCCAAGGTTTCACCGCGGTAGATTATAAAATTTAAATGATCAACAGCAGTAATTTTCTGATTCCGACCATAAGGGAATGATTTTGTTAACTGTGAAATTTGCAAAAGAGAATCACGCTTACCGGAAACGATTTCTATTAATTTTTCTTTATCTGCTACTGTCTTTTTTTGATCTAAATTTGGAATTGCTTGGAGCAACATTTTTGTGTAATCATTTTTGGGAAATTGGAATACAGAACGCGTCTCTCCAGTTTCAACAACGTGCCCGTCTTTCATAACAACTACCTTGTCACACATATTTGCAACAACACCAAAGTCGTGTGTAATTAATATGATTGCCATACCAAATTTTTCCTGTAAATCTTTAAGTAACTGGAGAATTTGAGCTTGGATTGTCACATCTAAAGCAGTAGTAGGCTCATCTGCAATAATGAGAGAAGGGTTACACGCCAGTGCCATCGCAATCATCATCCGCTGACGCATTCCTCCAGAGAACTCATGAGCATACTGCGTATAACGATAATCAACATTAGAAATACCAACATTTTCCATGATCTCTTTAGCGCGTTTTTCCGCCTCTCTTCCTGAGACTTTTTGGTGAAGTAGGATTGATTCAGTAATTTGTTTCCCCAAAGTCATGGTAGGATTGAGAGAGGTCATCGGATCTTGAAAAATCATTCCAATATCATTTCCCCTTATGACTTGCATGTCCTTTTCTGAATTACCGAGCATTTCCTCACCTCTATAAGAGATACTTGATTCAGGATGAATATAAGCATTAGGAGATAGAAGTTGCATAATTGAGCGTGCGGTCACACTCTTGCCACTTCCAGATTCACCGACTAGCCCAATTGTTTCTCCTTTATCCACACTAAAAGAGATATCAGAAACAACTTTCTGAATTGACGAACCAGTAGTGAATGATACTGATAGGTGGTTAACATTTAATAAATGAGTCATAATATTGTCCTTTCATGATAAAGTTATCCTTAAGAAGAAAATAGCATGACTTTGTAAGAAATGAAAGCATAAGATTTAGAAGAGAGAGATGCTGATTATAATAAAATGAGGTTTTTTCTCATAAATGGGCTATTAATCAGATTCTTACATACAAAAAGTAAGCTTAATAGCTTGACTATCAAATTTCCCTCTGTTATATTATTGATTAAATTACTACAATTTAACCGGTGGTTAGTAACGGAAAAAATGACTGAAAATGTTTTTATATAGGCGTTTATACCAATTCATTCGGTTTCAAACAACTTATTTCAGATTGATTCGAGCATATGTATTTAACTGTTGTAAGTCTAAAAAACCTTATTTACTATCACTAATATCAAATTTAATATGACAAGAAAAAGGATACTATTTCTCTCATTTACCAGTGTATGTATGTAAAATACAATAACAAACAATCTGCAGTTTTTTAACGGCTTTAATATTAGATAAAGGAGATGAGTGATTATGGCATCGGTGGATCGACTAACTAGCACCATTCGCTTTTATTATGAACAGGCATATAGTAAAAGGAGTTGGCAGTTCGGGTTGCTCTTATTTGGATTTTTATTTCATATATTAGTTTACATAAGGTATCAATTCACTGTACATTTTGATGAAGGAAAAAATACACCTGATTGGCAAAATGAGTTTGAAAAGATTGGCCACTCAGAAAAAATAAGGCGTAAATTGCAACAACAAGAAGAAAATAAAAATAAATTTCTAGGTATTGAAAAATCTAAAAATCAAGAAAAAAAAGATGTAGAGAGACGTTTTGAAATTCAAAGATTGAATGAAATTTCTAAGATGAAAAAACAATACGATGATGAAGTAGGGGAGAATAAACAAACCTACCTAAGAACAACGTTAGACATATTAGATACATGGCCAGGCATACTTATTTCTTTGATACTTGCTTGGCCTATGTATATTTATTTGCTAGTTATTTCTGTACCAACGCTTCACTACATTGTGAATCGTTTGATTATGATGATTTTCGTTATCGTAGGAGTAACAGTTATTGTTTTTACGCTCTTATATCTATCCCCATCCGATCCAGCGGTGAATATATTAGGGGACCAAGCAACGGAAGCGCAATATCAAGCTTTTCGTGAGTTACATGGTCTAAATGATTCATATGTAGCGCAATTAGCTCGTACCATTAAAGGGATTTTTACATTTGATTTAGGTAATGCTTTTCAAGGAAATGAGCGCGTTGTTTCATCAATATTACGGCGTTTCCCAGTTACTATACAGCTCACACTTATGGCATTAACGTTATCTTTGTCGATTGCTTTACCTGCTGGTATTTATGCAGCTGTGAAAGCAAACGCAACATTTGATAATTTGTTCATGTTTATCGCTTTAATTGGTATTTCAATCCCTAGCTTTTGGCAAGGATTAATATTTATTTTGGTCTTTTCAATTAACTTAGGGTGGCTACCAGCAACATACAGTGTGAATAATTATTTATCCTTATTAATGCCAGCAGTTGTTTTAGGTACGGGTTTAATGGCATCTGTAGCCAGAATGACGCGTTCGTCTACTCTTGAAGTTATTAATGAAGACTATATTTTAACTGCACGTGCAAAAGGTCTATCCAATAGACGTGTTATTTTACGGCATGCTGTTCCGAATGCTTTAATTCCTATTGTAACAATAATCGGTCTACAATTTGGTGGTATGTTAGGTGGTGCCTCCGTTACTGAGAAAGTTTTTAATATTAACGGTATTGGTAGCTATATTGTTGACAAACAGTTTGTTCCAGACATCCCTAGTGTAATGGGGGGCGTTATCTACATTGCAGTTGTTTTATCAATTGTTAATATGTTTGTTGATGTCTTATATAGTTTCTTAGATCCACGAATTAGATCACGGATTCAGAGAGGACAACAATAAAAGTGGGTGAAAATAGTAAATGAGAAGCTATCGTGCAAGACAAATGTTACGTTATTTCCAATTTAATAATGGATTGACGTGGGGAATGGCAATTCTTTTATTAATTGCTAGTATAAGTTGGACTCCGTTTCAGTTTAATGTACCGCTAATATTTTTAGCGGTTTTCCATATAAGCTTAAGTATAATCCATACTTATCTCTTAGGAAAAATAAAGAAAGCTAATTTTGATGCTGACAATCAACAACTTTTTATGAAAGTGTTAGAAATCATTTTAGTATTAGGGATAGTGGGAGGAAACGTTTTTACCTTCTTATCCGGCATGATGAGTTTAAAAAAAATACCAGATTCAGGGTTTATTTATTCTTTGTATATGGTATTAGTAGATGTTTTCGTTATTGCTATTACAGCATTGAATATTTTTAAACCTTTTGTTTCTAATTATTTTATTCCGATGCTGTATATACTTGGGTTTGTGTTTGTTTTTCATATCATATTTATGATATGGGGGCATAGATGGTATAAATGGGACAGAAAGGTGAAGTTATTGACTTTTATTTTTCTGCTATTAACTGCCACCACCGGAAATATCTTAGTTCTATTCGTAGCTATATCTATGTATATAAAAAATAAAGATTTAAATGGTGAAAGAAGACAAACAAGTATTATAGAAAAATTAACGCGGAATCAAGCGGCCTTACTAGGGATGTTGTTTATTGCTTTTTTAATTACAATAGCAATTACAAGTAACTATAGTTTTAGTGAATCCTTTGCTGTTGAGAACAACTATGCAAATATTTTACAACCACCGTCAATTACCTATCCTTTTGGAACAGACTCTTACGGCAGAGATGTTTTCTCAAGAATTATATTTGGTTCTCAAATATCACTATCGATAGGTTTGCTATCAACTTTCCTCCCATTTTTCGTTGGAGGTAGTTTAGGAGCAATCTCAGGTTTTTATGGTAGCCGAACTGATAGCTTAATCATGCGTTTCTTAGATGTTCTCTACGCAATTCCCAGTATGCTGCTTGCAATTACAATTGTTGCGTCATTTGGCGCTTCAACAACTAATTTAATCATAGCTTTGAGTTTAGGGTCCATTCCTTCATATGCTAGAACAATGCGCGCCAATGTCATGCAGGTTGCGAATTATGAATACGTAGAAGCAGCGCGAGCGCTTGGACAGAGCAATTGGGTTTTAGTTCGCAAACATATCATACCTAATGCTATGGCTCCGATGATTGTTCGCTCCACCTTAACAATTGGTACAGCAGTTATTGCGACTAGCAGTCTTAGCTATTTAGGATTAGGAGTAGAAGCTCATATTCCTGAGTGGGGAAATATATTGAGAAATGGCAGCCAATATTTAGAAACCAATCCTTATTTAGCTGTTTATCCCGGGTTGGCAATTATTTTATTAGTGTTATCATTTAATTTTTTGGGTGACGGGTTGCGCGATGCGACTGATCCGAAGCTAAATTAAAAACATTGGAGGGTTATCTATAATGAAAAAAAAATTATTACCATTTCTGGCCACTACTGCAGCCTTAATTTTAGGAGCTTGCTCAGTACAAACGGAGAGTGATGTTAGTCAAGGTACCAATACAAGCTCGGAGGAAAAACCAACAATAGAAATATTAGGTATGAGTGCAAATGAAACCGATATGAATATTGTTCGAGATCAATTGATTAAAAACGGTTTTGACGTTAAATTAAACACACAGCCCGATTATTCAAGTTTTAGTGCACAACAAGACGCGGGAAATTTTGATTTAGCAGTTACTGGTTGGACAACTGTAACAGGAAATCCAGATTACGCCGTCCGTTCTTTGTTTACAACCAATGGTGATTACAGTATTATGTCTGATCCAGAAGTAGACGCTTTGATTAATGAAGCTGCTCTTGAAACGCCCGAAGAATATCAAGAAACGTATAAGGAACTAGAAAATGTATTAGTAACAGAAAAAGCTTATATTGTTCCGCTTTATAATTCTCTAAAAGCGCAAGCATTCGATAAAAATCTTTTAAAGGAAGAGTCTATTCATTTATCAAAATCACGTGCGTTCGCATGGGAACCTGTTTCATTTAGTGATGAAACAAAAAATGAAACGGATTCACTCATGCTTACGCAGACAATGAGTGATTTAACATCACTAGATCCTATTAAAGCTAATGATGGATCAATCAATCAATTAAATACAAATATGTATGTACGGTTAGTTAACTTAACTGATGATGACCAAGTTACTTCTGAAGGAGCTCTATCTCACAGTCACGCTATTGCCGAAGGAAATTCTGATTTCTATTTTGTCCTTAGAGATGATATCAACTTTGCAGCGGTTGAGAATGGACAAGCAATTGATACGGGTGAGATGGTTAGTGGACAAGATGTTATTTTTTCATTGAACCGTGCTAAAGATAGTAATTCTGTTCCAGATCACCGTACCTATACCTTGCATGAGCATATCGATACAGTGGAATTAGTAACTAATCTTTCTGAATTAGAATCAATTCAACTATCAAACGGTTCTGGCACTGTTTTAGAGGGGTTAGAAGAAAATCTAGACATGCCTATTGCTGATGCAGTTGAAGAAATTGCAGAAGTAGATAATACATCAGGTTCTTATCAAGTCATTAAGGTAACTACGACTGAACCGTTTCCGCAAGTGTTAAATTATTTAGCACATCAATCCGCAGGTATCGTTTCTCAACAACAAGTTGAAAGTGTCAATAATTATGATATAAATTCTTTTAATCCGTCAATAGATATTGCATATGGCGATCAACGTGCTATTATTAATGGTACGAATCACCTTTATGCAAGCGGACCTTACATAATGACTACAAAAGATGATTATGAAGCGCAATTCCAAGCGAACCCAGGATACAGACCAGAAACACAAGAGGCACCAAATATCAAAAATGTAACTGTCCGTTTCATTTCAGACCCTGATAGTGCTCTATCGTCATTGCGTTCTGGTGAAATTTATCTTTTATATGGTTTAGATGAGACCAAGTACGAAATTGTTGAGAATGATGACAGTTTAGCATTGCAAAGTATACCAAGTAATGCTGTTACTTACATGTTATTTAATACTAATGGTCGTACAGTTTCAGAAAGTGCAAACCTAAGAAAATCAATTTTATATTCAATTAATCAAGAAGAAATTAATGCAGCCTATGAGGGTAAAAAACTCCCGGCTTATTCCACTGTTTCTCCATTAGTTGATACAGGCAATGAACTTGTCGCAGATCCAGCTAAAGTCACAGAATATTTTGAAGCCTTTATAAATGAATAATTACGTTACCTCCCTCAGGTATACCTCGGGGGAGGTTTGATTTTTGGGAGTTTTTTTAGAATGTTTTTTTCGAAAAAAGATAGATTGAAGAGCTGTAATTGAAAGAAGGGATATGATGAGTGTGATAGTTTTAGCAGGTATGATTGGGGCTGGGAAGTCCACTTACACAGAAATGATATCGAGTCAGTTAGGAACACAAGCGTTCTACGAGAGTGTTGATTACAATCCTATCCTCGACAAGTTTTATGATAATCCAAAAAAGTGGGCCTTTAGTCTCCAAATTTATTTTTTGAATGCACGATTTAGAAGTATTAAAGATGCCTTGAGAGCAGACCATAATGTGTTAGATCGTTCGATTTATGAAGATGCTTTGTTTACGTATGTTAACCATCTTCAAGGAAATATCTCTGTGGAAGAGTTGGTGATCTATAATGATTTATTAGAAAATATGATGGAAGAACTAGAAGGGGTACCTAAGAAGTCTCCTGACTTACTTGTATTTTTAGACGGTCCCTTTGAAATGATTTTAAATCGTATTCAAGAACGTGGTCGTGATTTTGAACAAATTGATGATAATCCGGAGTTACTCGCTTATTACCGACTCCTATTTGATAATTATCAGCAATGGTATGAGAATTACAACCATAGTGCTAAGATAAAAATTAACATCGCTGATTTCGATATTGTCAATAATAAAGAAGATCAAGACGAAGTCATAAGAATTATCCAAAAAAATCTTAAAAAGGACAGAGTTAAGACTAAAATTTCCATAAATTCTTAAACTCATGCTTAAGGCTGATTTAATAGGCGACTATTTTTTATATAATAAGAACTAAAGGGGAGGAATAGACGATGAAAATCAAGAAAAAAGAAAAATCAACGCCAGTTGGTAAAGTTAAATCGCTGATTACTTCTTTGTTTGATAAGGAAGTGAAGGGTCGGCGAAAATGGATTGTTTTAGGCATCATTCTTTACATTGTGAGCCCCATCGACCTTGTTCCTGATTTTATTCCCGCAATCGGTTATTTAGATGATATCATGGTTCCTATTTTACTGATTATTGCCGAAAAGTTAATAACCAATGATGAAAAAACGAAACATGCGAGCTAATCGCATGTTTTTTTGTTAAACTAGAAAGGTATAATTAAAAGGAGTGGGATGATGTCAATAAAATTAATTGCAGTTGATATGGATGGCACATTTTTAAATACTGAGATGTCGTATAATCGCCCTTATTTTGAGTCACTACTTAAGCGCATGAAAGAGAAGAATATCCATTTTATTTGCGCGAGTGGTAATCAATTGCCACAACTATTAAACTACTTTGAAGGGTTAGAGTCAGAGATAACATTTATAGCGGAAAATGGTGCCTACGTATACGATGATGGCAAAGAGTTGTATCTAGCTGTAATGAAGGATTCGATTGTTCGTAGAGCCATTCGGGCCTTGCAAGCTTATGGTGACGGTAAGGTTGCTTTTGCGATTTGTGGAAAAGAGAAAGCTTATGTCTTAAAAGAGACAGACGAGAAATACCTCAATCTTTTCAAGAAATTCTATATTGAACTAGAAAAAGTGGACCATTTTGATGAGGTCACAGATGAGATCGTTAAGTTTACCTCAAACTTTGGAGTAGAAGATGTTTCTGAAATGGTTACTTATTTAAATGATGAACTGGGTGATGTTCTAACTCCTTTGGCGAGTGGAAATGGTTTCATTGATCTTCTATTGAATGATGTTGACAAAGGTTTAGGTATGAAATTACTTCAAGAAAGATGGGCCATTTCAGCTGGCGAGAGTGCAGCATTTGGCGATAGCCCAAATGACATTGCAATGTTACAAAGTGTGACGCATAGTTATGCAATGGAAAATGCAACACCAAGCGTTAAAGAAGTTGCCGCTTATGAAATTGGTCATAATGATACCGATAGTCTCCTAAATACAATTGAAAAAATTATCGAAAGTGTAGCAGACTAAAGAAGAGAGAATGGAACGCTTGTTCCACTCTCTCTTTTGGCTTTATTTGACAAATGACGAGTAAGGTGGTATCTTATATAAGTTAATTTAACGAACAAGTATACAGCGTTTTCAAAAATAAAAGGAGTTTTTATTAAATGGATGAGAAATTATTCACTAATAGCGAATTTATTCACTCAACTGAGGTAAGAGCTGAGTCTTGTATTGACGCTGCTACTAAGGCTTTATATTCAATGAATGCACAGCCTGAGCGAGTGAAAGTTTTTCATAATGGGAATATATACTTAGACATACCTATAATCAAAGGGCGTATCAGATGCCCCATTAATGTAGAAGAAGGGTCAATTAAGATTGAAATTTGGGGAAAAAAACCAAAAAGTAAATTTCAATTTGAACCATCCTCATGTTTTATAAAAGAAAGCGTCCATTAATTTGGGTGCTTTTTTTATTGTAAGTCATTGGAAAGAGGCGTAACATAGAGGGACAGGAATTTATATAGAAGGGAAGTTATTTTATGATTCATACAGATATGCTAACAGAATTTAAATCCCGTTTCGCAACGAGCAAAGAAGACCAGACGATAAAAAATGCTGTTGCCCGCGTTGGCTTTGAGGATACAGCTTTTAATAACGAAGTTTTACGCCGTCATAATTTCGTCTTTAGTGATGAAACAAAAATAGGCAAGATGACGAATCAAAAACAATCCGGACGTTGTTGGATGTTTGCAGCCTTAAACACTGCGCGTGTGGATACAATGAAGCAGTTAAATGTTGATCATTTCGAATTTTCTCAAAACTACACGCTGTTTTGGGATAAACTGGAAAAAGCAAATTATTTTTTAGAATCCATTTTAGAAACAAGTGAGGAACCGTTAGATTCACGGTTACTTGCGCATTTATTAACAGATCCAGTCCAAGATGGTGGACAGTGGGATATGTTTTCAGGAATTCTTCAAAAATATGGAGCCGTACCTAAATCGGCTATGCCTGAGACCTATCATTCTTCTCGAACAGCAACTTTGAATCAATTATTAACTTCTAAATTGCGTCAGTTCGCCAAAGAGTTAAGAAACAGCTCTCAAGCAGGTCATACAGTTGAGCAATTACATGAAGAAAAAGAAGAAATGCTCTACTTTATTTACAGTTTACTTGTCAAAGCATTGGGTGAAGTTCCTGAAACCTTTACCTATGAATACCGTGATAAAGATGGAAATTTCCAACGCATCCAGGACATAACACCACGGGAATTTTTCCAGACATACGTAGGCTGGGATTTAGAAAATATGGTGAGTCTCTTAAATGCACCAACTGCAGATAAACCCTATAAACGCGCCTATACAGTTAGATATTTAGGAACTGTTAGGGAAGCAAAACCCGTCACTTATATCAATGCACCGATCGAAGCGTTAAAAGAGGCAGCGATTCGATCTATTCAAGCAGGCGAACCGGTTTGGTTCGGTTGTGATGTCGGGAAAATGTCTGAACGTAAACATGGTATTATGGACAGCCAAACTTATGTCTATGATCTTGTTTTAGGACAAGATATTCTGCTTAATAAAGCAGAACGATTAGATTATGGAGAAAGCTTACTCACTCATGCGATGGTGTTTGTTGGCGTAGATTTAGATGCGAATGGAAAACCAATTAAATGGAAAGTTGAAAATAGTTGGGGCGACGCAGTCGGTGATAAAGGTATTTTTTCTATGGAAGATGCGTGGTTTGATGAATATAATTATCAAATTGCTGTAAATAAAAAATACATTGATTCAAAATGGTTAGAAGCTTTAGATGAACCAGTTATTAAATTGGAACCGTGGGATCCAATGGGTGCGCTCGCAACGTTACATTAATCGCTTCTAAGGAAGGTTTGAGACATTTGTCTTAAGCCTTTTTTTTATTCTAGAATCCTTGACAATAAAAGGTTACAGATGTAAACTGTTATTATAGATTACAAGTGTAAACAGAGAGGGGAAATACAAATGCAAACTACCCCAGCCGTTAAAATTACTGAAGCTGAATGGGAAATTATGCGCGTTATCTGGACAAACCAGCCGGCTACAAGTCGTTTTATTACAGAAGTCTTAAGCGAACAAATGAACTGGAAGTCTGCAACCGTAAAAACATTAATTGGTAGACTCGTTGAAAAAGGGTTTGTTTCAACAAAAAAACAAGGGAAAAAATACTTATACAGCGCGATGATATCAGAAGAGGATAGTATTAATGCTCTTGCTACAGACGTCTTTGAACATATTTGTGCTACCAAAGTTGGTGCTACGCTTGCAAATCAGATTGAGCAAGCCACTCTTAGCCGAGATGATATTCAATTAATAGAAGATATTCTCCAAAAGAAAAAAGAACAGGCAGTCGAAAAGATTTTTTGTGATTGTTTACCAGGCCAATGCCAATGTCATAACAGTTATATGAAGGAGAATGAAAATGAAAAAAGAATCGTTCGTCATTGAAGGGATGTCTTGTGCGTCCTGTGCGCAGACAGTTGAAAAAGCTGCTAGTAAAGTAGCAGGTGTTACGCAAGCATCTGTCAACTTAGCAACTGAAAAATTAAATATTGAAATGGCTGATGATGTTTCAATTTCTTCTATAGATGCAGCCGTTTCGGACGCAGGTTACAAAATGGTCAAGCCACTCAAAACAATTCGCTTAGCTGTGGAAGGAATGACCTGTGCTTCTTGTGCTCAAACAGTCGAAAATACAACCTTAAAACTTGTTGGAAGTGGGAATGCAGCAGTCAATTTAGCAACTGAAAAAATGGTTGTCAACTATGATCCTACACGTATAACTGTGGCTGATATTAAAGCAGCAGTGGCAGAAGCAGGGTATAAAGCAACAGAAGAAGTAGACAGTATAGAGGCAGTAGACGCTGTTCAAGAAAAAAAAGAACAGCATATACAAGCGGTGTGGCAACGGTTCTGGCTTTCAGCAGTGTTTACTATTCCACTCTTATATATTTCTATGGGACATATGATTGGATTACCACTACCTACCTTTCTTAACCCAAATAATCAACCACTTGTCTTTGCCATGACGCAACTTATTTTGACTATTCCAGTTATGATTTTAGGAAAATCGTTTTTTATAGTAGGCTTTCGCTCTTTATTTAAAGGGCATCCCAATATGGACTCCCTAGTAGCGTTAGGAACGAGTGCAGCATTTATTTATAGTTTATACGCGACTGTAGCTATTTATCTAGGTTCTAGCCAATTTGCAATGGCGCTTTATTATGAATCAGCGGCAGTTATCCTAACATTAATAACGTTAGGTAAATATTTTGAAGCTGTCTCAAAAGGAAAGACATCTGAAGCAATCAAGAAATTGATGGGGCTTGCACCTAAAACTGCCCGTATTGTAAGAGGAGATAAGGAAGTAGAGATTCCAGTTGAAGCTGTAGTCGTCGGGGACGTCATTATTGTAAGACCTGGTGAAAAAATCCCTGTGGATGGCCTTATTCTAGAAGGAACAACTGCTATTGATGAGGCAATGATAACCGGTGAAAGTATGCCAGTTGAAAAACATACCGGAGACTCTGTAATTGGGGCAAGTATGAATAAAAATGGGACGATTCGCTACCAAGCTACTAAAGTTGGTAAAGATACTGCCTTAGCACAAATCATTAAATTAGTAGAGGATGCACAAGGATCTAAAGCACCAATCGCAAAATTAGCAGATAAGATATCAGGTGTTTTCGTTCCTATTGTTATTGTTTTAGCGTTACTTTCTGGACTTACTTGGTATTTTCTCGGACAAGAATCATGGGTTTTTGCTCTTACCATCACTATCTCGGTTTTGGTCATTGCATGTCCATGTGCGCTTGGTTTAGCAACGCCAACTGCTATTATGGTCGGAACTGGAAAAGGTGCAGAAAATGGTGTACTTATTAAAAGTGGTGGTGCTTTAGAAACAGCTCATCGTATCCAAACAGTTGTTTTAGATAAAACTGGGACAATCACTGAAGGAAAACCTAAAGTAACAGATATTTTAGTAAGAACTATAAAAGAAGAAAAATTGCTTCTTTTGGCAGCTTCTGCCGAAAAAAGCTCTGAACATCCCCTTGGTGAAGCGATTGTCAATGCAGCAGAAGATAGAAATATGTCTTTATTGAAAGCAAGTGCGTTTAATGCGATTCCCGGCCAGGGAATTGAAGTGACGGTTTCTGAAAAAAGGATATTATTAGGGAACCGTGCTCTGATGGAAGTTCAAAATATTGATTTAGATTATTTTCAGACAGATTCAGATCGTTTGGCAATGGAAGGTAAAACACCGATGTTTATTGCTATCGATAACGAATTGGCAGGGATTATTGCAGTAGCAGATACCTTAAAAGAAAACAGTCTAGCTGCTATTAACAAATTACACGATATGGGAATTGAAGTGGTGATGATGACTGGTGATAACGAGCGTACTGCTCAAGCGATTGCTAAACAAGTCGGAATTGATCGGGTAGTGAGTGAAGTATTACCAGAAGACAAGGCTCACCAAGTACAAGTTTTACAAGAAGAAGGTAAAAAAGTAGCAATGGTTGGTGATGGTATTAATGATGCACCTGCTTTAGCACAAGCTGATATCGGAATGGCAATTGGAACGGGTACCGATGTGGCGATTGAATCAGCAGATATTGTGTTGATGCATAGTGATTTAATGGATGTCCCAACTGCCATTGCCTTAAGTAAAGCGACTATAAAAAATATCAAAGAAAATTTATTTTGGGCTTTTGCCTATAACCTCTTAGGTATTCCAGTAGCGATGGGACTTCTTTATATATTCGGTGGTCCATTACTAAATCCAATGATTGCTGGTGCAGCTATGAGTTTTAGTTCCGTATCTGTTTTACTTAACGCTTTGCGGCTTAAAAGATTTAAAGTATCGCATTAAACATTAAACTTAAAAGACCACCCTTGGAATTAAAAATTCCAAGGGTGGTCTTTTTCTATTTCATAATATATTACAAAAAGTAAGTGGATCAGTAATATTTGTCACGGTTGCATCAAACTTGTCATTTAAAGGCCAGAGTAATACAAGGATATTAAAGCGTATTGACAAAACTATGATAAACCGTACTTTCGCTTTTTAACGTGTTAGGATGAACGTGGCTCAAGAAGAGCAGGCGTGAAACAAGACAACCAACCGAAAATTTAAGGAACAGTTGCACAATAGATGCAAACAAAGAAAGGGTCGAATTATAATTATGAATATGAAAAAAAGACTATTTATCGCTGGAGCATCCGTTGCTTTTTCTGGAATTTTAGCATTTGCGACACCAACTGAAGCAAGTGCAAGTGAATTAGCTTGGACAGCCCGTACAGCAGATGAAATTAAAAAAGATATCAAAGCTGATGATAATGGGAGTAAATATACCTTTGCATGGGGAGACACCCTTTCAGTTATTGCAAAAGCGACAGATATTCCATTAAATAGATTAGTAGAAGTAAATAATATTAATAATGCAGACATGATTATTGTTGGAAACTCAATTCGCTTATCAGCAGATAAAAAAGTCGTTACAGTTGGCGAAGGAACAGAGCAAAAATCTTATGATGTGAGTCAAGAAGAAGAAGTGGTTGAAGTTGAAACACCGGTTGAAGTATACGAAGCGGTTGAAGAAGAAGCTGTCAACCCAGTAGAAGTATATGAAGAACCAGTTGTTGAGGCACCAGTAGAAACAAATACAGCACCCGCTCAAGAAGTTTCGGGTGAAGGGTACCAAGTACAAGTTGAAGCAACTGCTTATTCAACAAACCAACCATCTCTAAGCGACTATACCTTTACAGGAATTAACTTACGTCAAAATCCTGCCGTTATTGCTGTAGACCCAAGTGTTATTCCATTGGGATCAACCGTTATTGTACCAGGTTATGGGACTTACATTGCTGGGGATACCGGATCAGCGATCGTTGGAAACCGTATTGATATTCATATTACTGATTTAAGTACAGCAACTGCATTTGGCCGTCAAGCTATGACAGTCACTGTCATTCCACAATAAACATAGAGATTACCTAAAGATTGGACTTTGGTCCAATCTTTTTTCGTCTAATGTCACCCTTTTAAAAATAGGGTTGACATTAGCTCGATGACTTCGTACACTAACTAGTATTATAAGAAAGTTGGTGAACCCGTGTCCACAAAAGATAGAGTATTAGCAATCTTAGAGACAAGTGAAGACTTTATATCAGGTCAGTTGATTGCGAGTCAATTAAATGTCAGTAGAAATTCCGTTTGGAAGGCTGTAAATACATTAAAAGATGAAGGGTTTCAAGTGGCTTCAACTACTAATAAAGGGTATCGTTTGACGCAAAGGACAGACTCCTTAAATGCAGCAGTCATTCTTCCTTTAATACATGCTGATATTGATGTAGAAGTTTTTTCCAAAATAGATTCGACTAATTCAGAAGCAAAGCGCCGTTTAAACGGTAGTTTAGACAAGGATCTTTTAATTGTTTCTGATTATCAAGAAGAAGGCCGAGGAAGGTTAGGCCGCGCTTTTTATTCACCAGCTGAAACGGGAGTTTATTTTAGTCTCGTTTTAAAAGATTTAGACTCAAAAAAAGATGCCACTTTAATTACGACAGTAGCCGCTGTAGCTGTTTGTAAAGCGATCGAGAAGTTGACCTCCCTTAAGCCCCAAATAAAATGGGTGAATGATATCTTTTTAGAAGGCTATAAAGTGGGGGGGATTTTAACAGAAGGTATTATTAGCTTAGAAACACAATCGATTCAATCCATCGTGTTAGGAATTGGAATGAATATTGTTGAAAATCCGGACTTGCCAGAGACTCTTCAAGACTTAGTAGGGGCACTCTTTAAAGAAAAAGGCGAGATTAGCCGAAACCATTTAATCGCTGAAATAATTAATCAGTTCTATATTCTTTATAAAAATATGGATGATAAACAATACCTTGATGAATATCGAAAACGCTGTTTTATTTTAGGTAAAAAGGTATCCTTTTTAGACCAAAAACAACTTCTTGAAGGTTTGGCTAGTGGAATAGATGATACAGGAGCCTTACAAATACAATTACCTGATGGATCACAACGAAATTTATCGTATGGAGAAGTGAGTATTAAATGGAGATATGAATCATGACCGTACGGACGCGTGAGATGACGCGTATGAGTATGATGGCTGCTTTAACAGTGATCAGTAGTTTTATAGTAATCCCATTAGGACCTGTAGCGATTACCTTACAAACTTTATTTGTTTTGTTAACTGGTTTATTATTTCTCCCACATCTCGCTTTTTATACACAGCTATTAGCAGTTGTAATGACAGTTCTATTAAAAGGTCCACAAATTATTCTAGGCCCAAGTTTTGGATTTTTACTTTCTTTTATTGTAGTGGCAATGCTTATCGCTTGGCTAAAAACAAAAAAAGGATGGAAAAATCTTTATTTACTCGTTCTTATCGGTATCGGAATAACTTACTTGATAGGGACTCCTTATATGGCGTTTGTTTTAAATTATATTTTGAACTTACAGATGACCCCTTGGCAAATGCTTTATTCTGGTGTCTTTATATTTTTACCGGGAGATTTATTAAAAGCTTTTCTAGCTATTTTAGTTTATAAAAGCATCAATAGAGTACTGATATAAAATAAACTCATTTATTTCTCATATTATCATTGACTTCTCATTTTTTATAGGTTATGATGACTTTACTAAAAAACAACAGTGAGGTTTTTAAAATGACAAAGCTTAAACGAACTCTAACACAATCCACTTATTTCTTTAGCTTCTTTAGATAGTGTTTGTAATCATCGCTGATGGGTACAAGCACAACAAACAGTGTTTGTATCTATGAGGCTAGAGTTAGTTTGCGCGAGCAATTGCCACATAGATGAAAATCTGAGTGGTAATTGCGGAAAGTATTTATTTCTTTCTTCAATTGAAGTTAGACCCCATTCAGATGGATAAATATCTGAATGGGGTTTTTGTTTTAGAAAGAAGCAATTCATTGAAGAAACCCACTGATAAAATGGAGGAATAAAAATGATGGAAAAATGGACAATAAAAGCAGGATTAACGGTCATAGCAGGTCTCGTGTTAGCAGGGTGCACTAGTAGTACAAATGAATCAGCAGAAACAGTAAATTTAGGAATTTTACAACTGATGGATCACGAGTCTTTAAATGCCACCCGAGAAGGTTTTTTAGAAGTATTAACCGAAGCAGGTTATACTGAAGGCGAGAACTTAAACATCGATTATCAAAATGCCCAGCTCGACCAATCGAACCTACAATCGATGTCCGAGCGTTTGTCTGGTGATAATGATTTGATACTTGCAATTGCAACGCCAGCTGCGGTTTCTTTAGCAAATGTGGATCAAGAAACACCGATACTCTTTACTGCCATTACTGATCCCGTGGATGCAGGTCTTGTTGCAAATCTTGAGGAACCTGGCGGCAATTTAACCGGGACGACGGATGCTGGACCGATTGAAGAACAGATTAAACTGTTACTTTCTTTGACCCCAGAGGCAAAAAAAATCGGTATTATTTATAACTCAAGTGAACCAAATTCGGTTATCCAAGGCGACGAAGCAACGCGTCTTATTGAAGAATCAGATTTAGAGGTTGTCCTTAAAACAGTTTCCTCTACAAACGAGGTCATGCAAGCGATGGAATCTCTGGCAAGTGAAGTAGAAGGCATCTATATTCCAACAGATAATACACTGGCTAGTACAATGGGAACCGTTGCTCAAGTAGCTGAAGCCAACCAGTTACCTGTTGTTGCAGCTTCCACTGAGCAAGTAGAAGCAGGAGGACTAGCTACGTATGGGATTGATTATCATGAATTAGGTCGCCAAACAGGCGAAATGGCCTTAGAGATAATAGAAGACGATGCAGACCCAGCGACCATGGCTGTAGAATCATCCAAAGTCCTTCGTTTGGTCATAAATGAAGAGATGGCTGAAAAATTAAATATTAATCCGGATACAATTCTTGTACCAGAATAGAGAGAAAAGAGGTAGAAGTTCAAGCTTATGAACTTGTACTCTCTTTTTTTTTGTGGTAATTTAAGGTGATGACACAAGGTTTTATAATAATGGAGGAAATAAAAAATGAAAAAATGGCTGACAGTATTTTCCATGCTAACGCTATGGGGTTGTGCGAGTGCAAAGGCACCCGATGTAAAAGAAAGTCAAAAAATAGAGTCAACTCAAAGTGAACTGAGTACAGTTGTGGAAGAAAGCAACATTGAACCAGAAGAAAAACGTATTTCTTTTATTGGTGTGGGGGACAACCTTATTCATGAAAATGTTATACTTGCTGGTGAGCAAGAAGATGGCAGCTATGACTTTTCTGATATGTATGAAAATATCAGCGATGAAGTGGCGAATGCTGATTTAGCATTTTTAAATCAAGAAACCATTTTTGCCGGACCGGATTTTCCTTATGCCGGTTATCCTTCTTTTAATACACCAGAAGCTTTAGGTAAAAATATGGTGGATTTAGGTTTTGATTTGGTTAATGGCGCTACAAATCATACTTTGGACTATGGTCCAGAAGGAACCATTCATGCGGTCAATTATTGGAATCAATTTGAGGATGTTATCTACACAGGTGCGTTCCTTTCAGAAGAAGACCGCGCTACCGTCCCAACCATTGAACGCGATGGCGTAACCTTTTCTTTTCTAGCCTATACTTATGGAACTAATGGAATGGTACCAGATACAGACTGGCGTATTGCTTACTTTGATGAAGAACAAATTCGGCAAGATGTTGCACGTGCCAAAGAAGTAAGTGATGTTGTGATCGTTTCTGCCCACTGGGGAGATGAAGACACAACGGTTGTCAATGACTTCCAACGTTATTATGGACAACTATTTGCAGATTTAGAAGTAGATGTTGTGATTGGGACGCATCCGCATATGATTCAACCAATTGAATGGTTAACGGGGGAAAACGGTAATGAAACCCTAGTCGTTTGGTCGCTTGGAAACTTACTAGCCCATGCGCTAGAAGATTACAATACACTTGGTGGTATGATAACCTTTGATTTCGTAGTGGAAGATGAAGAAACATTTATCGATAATGTTATTTTCAAACCAACTATTTCACACTTCACTTATCACTATAATGACAATGATGTACTGAAACGGAAGTTTAAAATTTATTTCTTAGATGAATATACAGATGAACTTGGAGTTGAACACGGATTAAATGCTTATGATCACATAACCATTTCACCAGCAAACTACCAAGCAATTGTAGACCAAGTAATTGATGCAGAGTATCTAAATAAAAACTAACAGTGAAAAACGCCAAGATTCCTTATTAAAAAGGAATCTTGGCGTTTTTTAAAAAAATACCGACAAAAGTTCGAAAGCGGTTGCATTAAGTTTCAAAAGAGTTTACAATGTAGCCATAAAGATAAACATTAGTCAATAAAATCCCTCATCCCTTTCCTAAAATACACATTCACTAGCATAATCCATCTCCTTATCACTACTATATTCTTTCTACGTATGTTCCCATTCTATTCTTTTATTTCTGTACCTACACTTGCTCTATCCCTCTTATTTATCTACTTGTATCTTTTTCCTCAAATGGATACTAACACTCCCTTACAATTTAATCACTTAGCCACACGCTTATTTCGCATATTCTCTTTTACAAAAAGGAGGTCAGAATATGGAAAATCGTATGCGTTATCTCGATAAAGCATTTGTTTGGCTGATGAGCCTTGTCATTCTATTACCGAATATCCTCAATTTTGTAGGAAATGTTAATAATTATGTACAAGCCGAATCTCTGACAAATGTTGTGGATACAGTCCTATACGATGGACCCGATGGAAAAGCATCGGTACAAGCCACGCTTGATGCCGAAGAATCAAGTGTATTATGGACGGTAAACCTAGACAAAGCAGCAACTGAAAAATCATCTGCAATGAAGTTAGAAATTGACGCAAATGGTGGTGGACTAGGAGCTCCCTATGCTATTACGACAAGTTTAAGTCAGGAAGATAAAGAAGGAATTTTACAAATTCAAAACCCCACTCTCACCCCCACAGCCGAGTCGCAAGTCGTGACTTTCCGCACAGATATTACAGATGAAAGTTTTATTAACTTAAGTCTTCGTTTATTAATCGAAATAGTAGATGAAGAAACACAAGGACCCATCACCTTATACAATTCCCCTCTAACCAAAACAATTACCTTTGCCGCCCCAATCCCAACCGTGGAAGAATCAGAACCAGTAGAAGAAATCCCTGAAGAACCAGTAGTAGAAGAGGTTGAATCAGAAGTAGTAGAAGAGATTATTTCAGAGCCAGAAGAAATTCCTGAGGAAATTATCGAAGTAGAATCAGAAGTTTCTGAAGAAATGGTATCTGAAAAAGAATCTAAAGTTGAAGAAGTCATGACAGAATCATCTTCATCAGAAGAATCTGAAAATGAAATGAAGGAATCCTCAACGGAAGTAAAAGAATCAGAAACTTCTAAAGACGAAGAAGAGTCCGACATTGCTGAACCAGTATCAAAAGATTATGTCCATCAAACATTTCCAATTCCATTGATCACAAAAAAAATGAGAGCATCATCAAACATACCTGGGCAGATTGAATTGAATAAAACAGCAGTTGCAATTAAAGGATGCCGGACTTACCAAGTCACGTTAGATATTAAAGGTGTTCCACCCGTCAAACCAGTTGATGTAGTGCTAATACTCGATAAATCTGGAAGTATGGCTGAAGGCATAGGCGCTGAAAACCGGATGGCAGCTTTAAAACTTGCCGCAATTCGATTTACGACACTTGTATTACAAGGGAAACCTAATAACCGTGTTTCAGTAGTTCAATATGATGGACCTAGTAGTGTGTATGCCAATGGTGATCAAAGTCAAGCTGTTATTTCTCAGGTTTTTACTAATAATTTAACGAATGTGACAAATAAGATTAATGCTTTGACTCCCGCAAATGGTACGAATACTGAAGCAGGTTTGATTGCGGGTCGTAACGCATTTACAAGTGCAAACCCACAAAATCCGAACTCCGCAAAAGTGGCTATCTTGTTTACGGATGGATTGCCAACTGCAAGTAATGGTTACCGATATAATGAAACGACCAATACAGACACGGTTCACTATACCCGAGCTATCACCGCATCTAATTCACTGAAAAGTTATGGTAATTTATTCTCTATTGGATTAACTAAAGGAATGTCACCTGCTCAATTAACAGCGGCTCGTAGTTTTTTGAATAACGTGCAGAATTCAGGCTTTTACGAAGCACCAACTGCAACAGACTTAGAGAGTATTTTTGATAGTATTTACAATCAAATTGAATATTATGGTAAGGATGGAATTGTTACTGACACAATTGGCGATGATTTCAATTTAATTGAAAGCTCTTTGCCATCAGGTGCAACTTACAATCTGGCAACTCGAACAATTACCTGGAACATTGGCACACTTGCACAAAATCCAAAATTAACCTATAAGGTTCAAGCTAAAGAGACTGTTTTAGGAAGTAATAATTTAGCAGACAAATTACCAACTAATAAAGTTGCTCAATTGACCTACACTGATATAAATAATGTCCCCAATCAAAAACTAACCTTCCCTGTACCAACTGTTCATGTACCGCTACGTTTGGAAATTGCCACTACAGATGTTGATATCTTACTGGGTGATTCGATTCAATTGGGAATTGAAACAAATTCTAGCAAAGATAATTATATGAAAGAAAGTGGCGGAACAGGTGCTTACACATACGCTTGGTATCTCGGCAATCAAACAACTTCATTTTCTACAGATAGAAATCCAACTGTGACACCTACTAGCCAAACAACCTATCGTGTTGTTGTAACAGATGCGCAAGGATGTAAAACAACCGGATACATAAAGGTAGGAATTAAAAAAGGACAACTCATTGTTCATAAAAAAGATGAGCAAGGAAATCTTATTACTAATAATCCAGCTGCCTTTACATTAACTGACTCCAATAATACAGAAGTAACCCAAACAACGAATGCTGCTGGAATTGCTACTTTCAATGGTCTTGCAAAAGGTATCTATACATTGGTTGAAACAAATGCACCTAATGGATACATAAACGAATACTTAACTTACAGAGTAGTTGTTGGAATCGAAGATGGACAAGTAACGGTCGTTGTTACTGATGAAAATGAAGAAACTGTAGAAAGTTCACCCTTAATAATTATTAATAAGCTTAATGAAATTTCTATACCAGTTAAGAAAATTTGGGTAGACAACAACAATGAATTTAATACACGCCCAGAAAGTATTACGGTTAGACTTTATCAAAACGGCTCTGAAGAAGCCTACAGAGAATTAACTTTTGGAGCTGATTGGACTGGTTCATTTGAAACTCTTCCTAAATTAGATGCTGAAGGTAATGAATATGTATATACCATTAAAGAAGTATCGGTTCCAAATTACGAAGCTACTGTTGAAGGATTTGAAATTACAAACACACTAAAATTAGGTTCCCTAACCATCACTAAATATGATAAAGAGAATCCTAATGAACCAATCTTACTGGATGATGCAGAATTTGAAATGCAGCTAGAAGATGGAACAATTGCAATGGACATTGAAGGAAATCCTCTTCAAGGTAAAACCGTCAATGGAGAATTAGTATTTACGTCTATTCCTTATGGCACTTACACGTTGGTAGAAACAAAGGCACCCGCTAATTATCAATTGCCAAGTAAACAATGGACCATCGTCATTAGTGATGAAGAAGATCCAAATGTTTTAATTGAAATTGTAAATAAAAAACAAAGTGTTCTTCCTTCAACAGGGGGAATAGGCACACCAATATTTACAATGATGGGTCTTATCATCATGATTACCGCAGGATTATCCTTTATCAGAAAAAATGAAAAGTAAGGAGGAGAGAAAAATGAATAAACTATTCAAATGGATTGCTACCATCTTTTTAGCAATGTTGATGTTCGCCGGCGCAACGCGACCAATTCTAACATCTGCAGTATCTGGAGATGATGACACGCCAACCACAGAGGTAAATGGGAGACCAGCAACTGGGGATTTAATCATTCATAAATTACAATTTAACGTCGATGAGATTCCTAATATTGAAAACCATAATGGTGAGGAATTAACGATTACTGGTACAAAAGGTTTAGCAGGTGTTACCTTCAATATTTATAAAGTAGCAGATGATGCAACTGACACAACCACTCCAGCAGGTGCAGTAGTAGGCACTGGAGTTACAGGAACTGATGGACTACTTGAATTTCCTGGTTTAACTGCAGGACGCTACTTAGTTGTTGAAGATATAGAGAGCTTGCCATTTGGGGTTACTTATACAAGTCCTAACTTCTTGGTAGATGTACCAATGACTAAAGTAGATGGAACCGGTTGGTTAGAAAAAGTTCACGTTTATCCAAAAAACCGGCTCATTGTTGCAACCGTAGACTTCTATAAGTTCTTTGAAAACAAAGAAGAAAACCCTAATAAAACAGCTACATTCAAACTATACAAAGGAACATCACCAGGTGGCACATTAATTGAAGAAAAAATAGTTAACACAAATGATGCAACAGGTCGTGTCTACTTTGATAATGCAGGTCAAGGTTTGGAAGTAGGTAACTACTATATTGTAGAAACTGCTGTCGATGCCCCTTACGGTTTAAATAACAAGGTAATTACATTTGAGGTAACAAATGGTGATCATGATACTGATCTTCAAGATGGGGAAGCTACAATCCATGCACTAGGAGATAAAAAATTCAATAACTACCTTTTAACCGAACCAAATAAAGAAAATACGGATGATGATAACGATGACTTTTCTGCTAACTTAGGAGAAATTGTTAATTGGAATATTGACGTTCGTATTCCTGCCAACATTAGCGATTACACTGAATTCCAATTTACTGATGATTTAGATTCACGTTTAGATTATGCTGGAGGCCTAACAGCTACTGTGGACGGCACTGCTGTTGAATTTACCAAAACAGAACCGGCAATGACTGGTGGAGGAACATTAGTTGTCGCTTTTACTAAAGAAAACTTAGCAAATTACGCTGGTAAAATGCTAAAAATATCATTTAATACTAAAATTAATGAAACTGCTGAGATGGGCGAAAAAATTCCAAACAATTTCGTATTCGAATTTGATAATGGTTCTGGAACACAAACAAAAACAGATCCAACACCTCCATATACACAAACAGGTGGCGCTAAATTTGATAAAACATCTAGCGATAGTACCTTAGAAGATTTTAGTGGCGCAGAATTCTGGATCTACCGCGGCAGTGGTGCAGCTAAACAATATCTTCAAACCAACTATACTTGGGGAGATGGAACTGCTAATCCTATGGTCTTAGTTTCAGATACCAATGGGAACTTTGAAATCGAAGGTCTATCTTTCGGAAACTATTCTTTAGAAGAACGGGTTGCTTTACCAGGACATATGCTTCGTTCAGACTTTGACTTTGTAGTCAGTGCAGATTCTTATGGAGTTACAAATCCACATGAAATTCTAAATAAGACACAAATTAAGCTTCCAGAAACCGGTGGTATGGGTACCATTGCCTTTACAATTGCAGGGATTGGTTTGATGGCAGGTGCTGTTAAACTATACAGAAAAGAAGAAAAAGAATAAATAGCTAGAAGTGACAGATGAAGCCATTCATCTGTTCACCAAAGGGATGGTGGTTAACCATCCTTTTGGTGAACAATTGCTCCGACTATTAATGAGGTGAGCGTATGAATAGAAAAAGAAACAGAAAAAAATGGGTGCTGGCCTTCATATTTACGGTTGGGCTTGCCATTTTTTTATACCCAAATATAGGGAAGATTTACGCAGAATATTCGCAGCTGCAAATTATCTTGGATTATAAACGACAACAAGCAGATATGGATGAACAAATAAAAGAGTTAGAACTGGAAAAATTACAAGCTTATAATCATTCTTTAACCGCAGACGAGTTCATTTATGTGGATCCTTTTGAAGAAATTGAAAAGGAAGCTAATCAAGAGAATATTCCTAAAGACAAGCGTTTAGGGAAAACACTGGGTCATATCGAAATCCCTAAATTAAAAATTGATATTCCTATCTATAAAGGAACAACCGACTATATTCTTCAAAACGGCATTGGATTGTTAGAGAAAAGTTCCTTACCCATTGGTGGGAGTAGTACTCATGCTGCTTTAACTGGGCATCGCGGACTACCTCAATCAGAGCTATTTACTCATTTAGATGATTTGCAAGTTGGTGATGATTTTTTAATTCATTCATTAGCAGGCACCTTAGCTTATGAAGTGAAAACAATTAAAACGGTCTTACCCCATGAAACTGAAACGCTTAAAATCGTACCAGGTGAAGACTTAGTGACTCTAATTACCTGTACCCCTTATATGATTAACACTCATCGTATTTTGGTGACTGGTACACGTGTTCCTTATGTTCCTACAGCGGAAGAAAAAGATGAAGGAAATGCCACTACAGTAGCAAGTAATAATAAAATGGTTATTATTTTAATAGTTTTAGGATTGGGAGTCATCATTGCTATTATCATTTTCATCATTCGTAAGAAGCAGAAAAGTGCAGGTGAACAACCATGAAAAAGAACGTATACCTGTTAATTTTTCTGATTGGAACTTTAATTATTGGAATTCCGCAATTTCGTATTTTGATAAAAGAAATGGAAACAGCAACGCAAGTTGAAACTTATCAAGAACGTGTCAGAAATTACCCTGATGAAGATTTACAAATGATCACCCGTCAGTTAGAAACTGTTAATTCAGTTACTCAAGAAGAAGTTATTTATGAAGAGGGTATCCGTGAAATTCGCGATCCCTTTACACAAGATGTGGCAGCTGATGACATTGGTGTTACAGATGAGGTGTTTACGGATAATTTTTTGGGATATCTTTCTATTCCTAAGATAGGTGAGGAACTTCCTATTTATAATGGGGCAACCTCTTATCATCTTTCTATGGGAGCTGCAACGGTAACAGGCACTTCATTGCCGGTAGGTGGAGAAAGTACACATGCGGTTATTTCTGCTCATCGTGGCTATGCAGGTGCCAATTACTTCCGGCATATTGATCTTTTAGTGCCTGGAGATGAAATCATAGTAACAATTTTAAATAATGTGTTAACCTATGAAGTAACAGGAACCCAAATAGTAGAAGCAAACGATGCATCGGGTATTATGGTCGTACCGGAACAAGATTTATTGAGTCTACTCTCTTGCCATCCTTTTATGGTGAATGATAAACGGATTCTTGTTCATGCTAAGCGTATTCCCACAACTCAAACAGCCCTTAGTCCAACAAATCCAACGAATCCAATTGATTTAGGTGAAGAATTACCACCAGAAGAATCCACTGAGGTTGTCACAGAAACGACGGTTAAGAATCAAACAGAAACTGAAGGAACGACAACAACAGAAATAATCTCTCATACAAATGAAGATAGTGACTCCATGATGAATATTACCATGAGATTTAAAGAGTCAAGCGTTTCGCCGGTAGTACGCCGAAACCTATTCATTAATCGGATTCTTGTCTTGGGATGTACGATCGCAATTGCTGGGACACTCATATTACTTATAAAAAACAATATAAAACTTTAATCAAGATAAGATTAGAGGTGGGAAAATGATGACAGCTAATAAAATTAAGCAGTTAGCCGATAGTGCATTGAAAAGCCATGAGAAGAAAGACTATGAAGAAGCAGAGGAAAAATTTTTAGAAGCATTATATCTTTTAGATGACAAAGAGAATGAACTCTATCAGTTAATTGTATACGGTTTAGGTCTTAACTATTTAAAACAAAGCAATTTTGAGGGAGCAAGACGGTGCTTTGAAGAAGGACGTTTGAACGCTAGAAAAGCAGAAAATATTAGCCATGAATTAGAAATGCATCATTTGTTGGTAGTGGTCTACCGGCAAGCAGGTGACATTGAAGCAGCAAAACTCTTAAGTGAAGAAGAAATTCTTTATCGAAAAAAACATGCCCCCAATGATTATGAAGGTTTAGCAGTTGCATATTTTGAAGCTTCAAAAATCTACCGGAAATTAGGAGATACTGAAAAATATGAGCAAGTATTCAAAGAAGCACTTTCAAACGCTCAGAAAGTAACCGACTTTTAGCTACTAGGATGAAGGTTTTGAAGAGAGGGATATCTAATGGCCTTAAATGAAAAAGAATCCAAAGTATTTACATATATCAAGGAAGATCCTTTTATTTCGCAACAAGAAATAGCAGATCGAATAGGTTTGTCACGTCCTGCTGTTGCCAATATCATTTCAGGTCTGGTAAAACGTGGCTACTTATTAGGAAAAGCATATGTTGTTAATGAAACACGTCCGATTATTTGTATAGGTGCTGCTGCACTTGATAGACGTTATTTCATTACCAATAAATTAGTTGACAAAGAGTCAGACGAAATTATATCTCAAATAACTGGTGGTGGTGTTGCCTTAAGTGTTGCAGAGAACTTAGGACGTTTAGATCAAGATGTTGTTTTGTTAAGTGTGGTAGGTGATGATAAAGAGGCAGAATGGCTAAAAAATGCTATCCAGCCCTTCGCCAAAATAGACGCTGTCAAGACGATTGCAAATACGAAAACAGGTAATTATATGGATGTTATTGACAGTAGTGGGGATATTTTTCTAGCTTTAGCTGAGGTTGAAATTTATGAGCAAATGACTGTTGAGTGGCTCAAAGAACATAAGGAATTGTTAAAACAAGCATGCGTCATCATTGTCGATACGAGTCTTCCTCAAGCTACCTTGCAAGCCTTAATGGATTTAACGAATAAAAATAAAATTCCCCTTATATTAGTAACGGATTCTGTATTAAAATCCGCACATTTACCAGAGAACTTTAAAGGGATTAAATTATTAGTAACGAGTAGAACGGATTCAGAACGTTACTTTGATACCAAGATAGAGTCCGATCAAGATATCATTCGAATTATTAAGCGCTATTTAAAAATGGGTGCTGAGTATGTTTTAATAACCAGTGAAGATTTGAGTATTGCTTATGGGAGCTCTCAAGAAGGAATATTTCAGTTCGTTATGAAGAAAGAGCAAGCTGCTACCAATTATTTCTGGGGGACCCATGAAGCTTTAGTTGCGGGAGTTGTTTATCAATACAGACAAACAAATAATCCCAAAGATGTTTTGAAAGCAGGAGTCGTTAATGCATTGTTAACAGCAAAATCTACTTACAGAGTTCGAGAAGAATTGAACCAAGCAAGTTTAGAAAAAGAAATTAAACGATTTGGTGAATTTCCAATCGCAGTGTTAGTTAAAAGCAAATATAAAAGCGACTAGCTTCTTCTTATAATCACACTACACTGTTTTAGGTTGTGGAAATTATAAACGGCTAATCGCTTTTTTTGTCTGAATTAAACGATAATCTCGGCCTGGCTCCCACTTGTTGAGTGGGTTACTTTAATATGAGCAGGGATGCGTGTTTTTAACTCATCTACATGTGAGATAATCCCAATCATTCGGCCATTTGCGTTTAGTTCCGCTAATGTTTGGATGGCTTGTTCTAAAGATTCAGAGTCAAGCGTCCCGAAACCTTCATCAATAAAGAGCGTATCAATTTGTACACCACCGCTTTGTTGCTGCATGACATCACTCAAACCAAGCGCCAAAGCTAAAGAGGCTTTAAAACTTTCACCACCAGAAAGTGTTTTGACACTGCGTATTTGACCGGTATAGTGATCAAATACATCTAGCTCTAATCCCTTGGCGCCAGCACCTTTACTTTCTCGTTCGGATCGCTGAAGTAAATAGCGATTCGCAGTCATTTGCGCCAACCGTTGGTTAGCAGCAAGGACGATTTCTTCGTAGTAAATAGCTAGGACGTAACGCTCAAAAGAAAGGCGACCTGTTTCAGTTGATTTTCCGTTGGCAATATCAGAGATGCGCTGTAAATGGCCAAATTTATCCATCAAGAGTTGTCCTTCTTCATAAGTTGTTTTCATAGTTGTTAGTACCTGACTAATCGCATCTAGCTGGGTAGCGAGATGCTGGTACTCACGTTTTAGTTGGTCGGCTATTTTGAATGACTCTTGCAATTGATTTTGTAAGGTTTGAGCGTCTAAATGTTCGCCAAAAGAGGCAACCACTGTCAATTGTTCTTGATAACGACTATGAGTTATTTTAACCGTATCTTGATATTCAGAGAGTTTAGCTCTTGAAGACTCCACTTGGTCAATGGGCAAGAGCTGATCTTCAAAATTTTCATCCAATTGGGCTTGTGATAATTTTTCTTGGTAATTTTTTTCAGCTAGTATCATACGTTTTTTAATCGCTTGAATTTGTTTTTCTTGTGAAGATAAGGTGTTTTCGTAGATTGCTAACTGTTTTTCTAAATCGGTTATTTGGGATTTAAGCAAAGGATAATTCTTTTCTGTTTCCTTTATTTTCTCAGATAAATCTTTTATTTCTTCTTCTAATCTTGCATGCTCAAGGTCTAAGACTGACTTTTCCAAAAGCTGATATTGATTTTCTTTCTTCACTTTCTCATTTTTATTTCTTTCTTGGTCTGTTTCAAGTTGTGCTTGGCGAATGAGTAAAGTTTTTTCTTTTTTTCGTAAATCAGTCTGTTTACTTTGAATCGTTTCTTCTGTTTGTGTCATGATTTGTAGTTCTTCTAACTGTATATTTAAGTCGGTTATTTTTTCATGTACTTCCGCTTTTTTTATTTGAATTTCTACTTGTTTATCTGAAAGGCTAGAGCGTTGAATTGATAATTGGTTTTCTAACTCACGCAACTGATTATTCAAACTTCCTACTCTGGCTGCTGCTTGGGAATAATTCATTTGAGCCTCTGATACGTCTACTTGTAAAATTTGTAAATCAGCTTCCGTAGGAGCGTGATTAATAAGAGGGGCTGGAGCAGGGTGGTCAAGCGACCCACATACTGGACAAGCTTGATTTTCCTCCATTTTAGAAGCCAGTAGCCCAGCTATATTCTGATTAAATTGATGCGTTGCCTCTGTAAAAGCTTTGTTTTTACTGTTAAATATCTGTTCTTCAGTTTGCATATTAAGTTTTGCCTGTTCATAATTGTCTAAAAGACGAGCCATTCGGTTCAAATCATTCTCTCTTGTTTCATGAGATGTTTGGATGGTTTTTTGTTTTGTTAATTTTTCTTTTATTTCTGAAATTTGGATATGTGAGTCTTGAATTTTTTTAATTGTTTGAGCAATTGCTTTTGAATCCTGCTCAACTTGCGCGAGTTCTAAGATTAGATTATCTAAATCTAATTGGTTGGTCTGATCCTTTGATGTCAAAAGGTCGAGTTCTTCTTGTAATTGATCTAACTGCTTAAAAACAGCTATGTTTTCTTTTAGTTGTTGTTCTTGTTCTCGCCATTCAGGGAGAGCTTGGTAATCTTTTTCTACATGAACGAACGAAGAATTAATAGCAGTTATCTTTTCTTTTGTTTCGTTAATCGCGTTAGTGGTATCGAGAAGATGAGCAGCAAGAGTCATTTCTTCTTCTTTTTCATTATCTAACTGATGCTTGGCCTCAAGACATGCTTGTGCATTTTCGAACTGTTTGATTTTTATTTCTAATAAATTAAATTCTGTCTCTTTATCAGCTAACTGTTTTATTTTTTCTTCTAAATCTTCCAATACACCTTTTTCTTCATGATGACGTTCAAGCGCTCTCGTTTTTAAAGTCTGTTTGGTTTGTTCTTCATTTATTTTATTGGTTTCTTCTATTCGTTTTTGTTGTAATAGGCTTAAGCGTTGAATGATAGCTGAATAATCTTCCGTTTCTACTAAGTTCGTTAATTCTTCATCTTCAAGAGTTGGCAAATAGGCGAGAGAAGACTGCAATCGCACTTGATTATGTTCTACTTTTTTATTAAGTTGGGCGACTTGCTTTTGTAACTGTTCTTGGAAAGCAAGGATAACTTCGGTTCCAAAAATATTTCTGAAAATAACTTCTTTATTTTTACTATCCGATTCAAGTAGACGTTTAAACTCACCTTGAGGGAGCATGACAATCTGTTTGAATTGTTCATAATTTATAGACAACAACTCTGCAATTTCCTGATTTGCTTCTTTAATTTTTGTGGTAACGATGTCACCATCGCGAAAAAGAACCGACGAAGCAATGTTTTTTGGTCCACGCGCACCTGGACCTGTTTGATTGGGAATCCGTTCAATATAATATTCCTTACCATTGACTTCAAAAGTAAAAGCGACTTTACAAAGATCCATATCAGTAGCAAAATCCGACTTAAAAGCATCTTTGTTGCGACTTTCACCGCTAGGAGAATCATAAAGAGCATAGGCGATAGCATCGAATATAGTTGTTTTCCCAGAACCAGTCGGACCGCTAACTAGAAAGAGCGATTGGTTATTAAATTGTGTAAAATCAAGAATTGTATGTTCTTTATAAGGGCCGAATGCAGCCATCTCTAATTTAATTGGTCTCATGAATACTCCTTTCAGCAAATGAAAACTCATTTGAAATAAATGCTTGATCAGATGCAGTTAATTGTTTACCAGTATGCTCTTCATAGAAATCACAGAATAAATCAGGAAAACTTTTTACTTTTAAATCTTTTTGTGTAACCTGAATCCCTGTTTGACTTAGTTGTTTACGGTTGATGTATTCTAAGCCCATTGCCCGTGGAAATTTTTTCCGAAGTTGGTTCATGGGATCAAAAATAACCGTATCATCGAGTAACTCAAAAAAGATGTAATTTTGCGAACTTTCCTGTAGAAGTTCTTTAAAGTAACCACGCCTGACAACCATATCGTGCTGTGGTTGGAGATTGAGGGGTGTGACGGTACAGTTACCTTTTTCTAATTCTACAAGGGTTATCTGCTTTTTATGGCTGACTTCTGACTTTGAATATTTCAATAAGGAACCACTATAACGGATATGACTTTCTTTTACTTTTTGGGGCTTATGTAAATGCCCTAGAGCTACGTAATCAAAATCTTCCAGCAATGATACCGGGATGTATTCTGCTGTCCCAATAGTCAAGGGTCGCTCAGAGTCGGAAGCTTCCACAGAATCAGCCGTTCCATTAATGACATAGCCGTGTGCAATTAATACATTTACCTCCGTAGGATTCAAATCTTTATTTATTGCCGCAATTTGGTAGCGTGCAACATCTTCCATAGAGCGAATATCTTTGTTTTGAGTCATTTCGCGTACGTAGGCGGGATCAGCAAAAGGTAGTAAATAAAAATTTACTCCATTTATTCTTACTTTTTGCGTTTCTTCTTTTAAAGTACCGGCAATAAAAAGATTATTTTGGGTAAATAGGCGCGCTCCGTATTCGAGCCGCTCATTACTATCGTGGTTACCTGCAATCAGTAAAATAGGAATTTTTAATGTATCGCTTAAATAAGTTAAAATTTCATCAGCTAAAGAAACGGCTTCTTTAGGTGGTAAGGCACGGTCGTATAGATCACCCGCTATAATCACTGCATCTAAGTCTAGGGTTTGAATGGTCTCAATTATCTGGTACAAGAGATTGCGCTGTTCTTCTAGCATGGAGAAGTCATTGACAACCTTTCCAAGATGCCAGTCCGCTGTATGTAAAATTCGCAAAAAAATCACTCCTTTATGGTAGAATTAAATGTACTGATTACTATTGTTACTTATTATAACAAACTATAAGGTGAATGAAGAGGCGGGGGAATAAAATGAGTGGTTTAAAATTTAGAAGAAAACACATTGTGCATACATTTGAGTGCGATGTCAAAAAAGAAATGACTTTACCAGCTTTAATCAATATTATGGTCGAAACATCTGGTCTACAGAGTCGCCATTTGGGAAATACAAATGAACAAATGAGTGAACGCGGTTTATCGTGGATTATTATTCAATACGATATGCAAATTACTCAAATGCCAAAGAGTCGTGAAACGATTACGATTGAAACAGAAGCTATTAGCTACAACCGCTTCTTTACCTACCGGAAATTTCGTGCATTTGATGAAGCCGATAATATATTAGTAGAAGTTCTAACAACATTTGCTATGATGGATATTAAAACACGCAAACTAACTCAAATCCAAGAAGAATTAGTCGCCCCTTATCAAGCTGAAAAGATACGGACGATGATTCGAGCACCAAAAATTCAAGCTGTTAATCTAGAAACTGCTTCCGAGCTACCTTTTCGCGTACGCTATTTAGATATTGATGGTAATAATCATGTTAATAATGCCAAGTACTTTGACTGGATGATCAATTCAATTGATCTTGAAATTTTAAAAAATTATACAGTCGGTTCTGTTAATATTAAATATGAAAAAGAAGTGAATTTTGGAAATATTATTAATAGTTTCGTTTCGGTAGAAGAAGTAGAAAAAGACAAAGTCATGACTGTCCACCATATTGAAAATGATCACGCGATTGCATGCCGCGCTAATATAACGTGGGTAAAAAGAAATTAACGTATCAAAAAAGTCTGGATTTTACTCCAGACTTTTTTGATACGTTAGATTATTTGTAAAGTGAGTCAACGCGAGTTTGCACGTCTTTATTGTTCAAGAAATCTTCATAGGTAGTATCTAAACGGTCAACCATACCATTTGCACTTACTTCAATAATTCGGTTTGCAGTCGTATTGATAAACTCATAGTCATGCGATGCAAAGAGCAAGGCACCTTTGAAAGCAATCATTCCATCGTTTAATGCCGTAATAGATTCTAAGTCCAAGTGGTTGGTTGGGTCATCTAAAATTAAAACGTTCGCTTTAGAAAGCATCATTTTCGATAAAATAATCCGAACTTTCTCACCACCAGATAAGACTGAGACTTTTTTCATAACATCGTCACCAGTAAAGAGCATGCGGCCTAAGAAGCTACGTAAGAAGGTATTGTCGTCTTCATCTTTACCAGCAAATTGTCGTAACCATTCAAGAATATCAACATCAGGATTAGGAAATTCAGAAGAATGGTCTTTTGGTAAATAACTACGTGACGTTGTGACGCCCCATTTGAAAGAACCAGAATCAGCTTCCATTTCACCCATTAAAATTCTAAATAGAGTAGTTGTTGCAATATCACGGCGGCTTGTAAAGGCAACTTTGTCCGTACGATTAACTGCAAAGCTAATGTTATCCAATACCTTAACACCGTCGATTGATTTAGAAAGGTTTTCAACAATCAATACATCGTTTCCAATCTCACGCTCTGGGGAAAAACCAACAAAAGGATATTTACGTAAGGATGGTTGGATATCATCTAAGGTAATTTTATCTAATGTTTTCTTACGAGAAGTTGCTTGTTTTGATTTAGAGGCATTGGCACTAAAGCGCGCGATAAAATCTTGAAGTTCTTTGATTTTATCTTCTTTTTTAGCGTTTTGGTCGGCTGCTAATTTGGCAGCGAGTTGACTAGATTGTAACCAGAAATCATAGTTCCCCACGTACAGTTGAATTTTTTCAAAGTCGACGTCGGCCATATGTGTACAAACTGTATTCAAGAAATGACGGTCATGGGATACAACGATAACGGTATTAGGGAAGTTGATTAAGAATTCAGATAACCATTCAATAGACTGCTTGTCTAAACCGTTCGTCGGCTCATCTAGCAAGAGGACGTCTGGCTGACCAAACAAAGCTTGTGCTAGAAGAACTTTAATCTTTTGCGCACCAATTAATTCGCTCATTTTCTTATCAAGGAACTCTTCTGAAATTCCTAAACCTTGTAGCAAGCTAGCAGCATCTGCTTCAGCTTCCCAACCGTTTAGTTCAGCGAATTCACCCTCTAATTCCCCCGCACGAATTCCATCAGCATCAGTGAAATCTTCTTTCATATAAATAGCGTCTTTTTCTTTACGCACTTCATATAAACGTTTGTTACCCATTAAGACCGTTTCTAGAACAGTATGTTCTTCAAACCCATATTGGTTTTGGTTTAGTACTGAAAGACGCTCATCAGGGTTCATGATTACGTCACCTGTTGTAGGTTGAATTTCACCTGATAGAATCTTTAGAAAGGTTGACTTACCGGCTCCGTTTGCGCCGATTACGCCATAACAGTTGCCCGGTGTGAATTTAATATTTACATTGTCAAAAAGTTTACGATCAGAAAATTGTAAACTGACATTTGATACGGTAATCATTTTTGGCATTCCTCAATTCGTTTAATTTTGTCCTTTCATATTCTAACATAATCCAATTAAAATAACAGCTTTACTGCCAAGTTCTAGAGCAATTGGTTAAAAATTAGAATCGTTAGCTGTTGATCGGAAAGAAGATGAAGCTGATTTTGATAGTGATGAGACTTTTGATAGATACGGAAAGTATGATATTCATCGTTCGCGATTGACAGGAATAAATCACCCTTTAGTTCGAGACTCAATTTAGATTTTTGTTGAGAAAGGTAAAGACTATGGTTATCTAAGACCATTCCAGATAGTTTTTTATGAGGTTTTAAAGCCAGTTTGACTTGTTCACCAATTTTCTTTGAAGATAAAGATTCAGTCTCCGGTAAAAACTCAAACAGACTAATCCGATAATCCTCTTCTTCAGATTTATCAATTTCGAGAGAAGTTTCATAGTATAAATCCATTTTAGATAGGTCATGAGCAGGAATGCGCTTCATTAAATAAGGAATTTTCTGGTGGATCTCAAACTGTAGTAACTGGATAGGACGATTATGTTCATCTAATTGCAGAATATTCTCATCGTTCCAAACCATTTTATAGGTTGGGATGGAATCCCACTGTATCAGTTTGTTATCATACCATTCAAAAACACCTCGTTCATCGGAAACTAAAATCATTCGATTACTGCGATTAAGTTTTATCGTGCGGAAATTTCCTTTCGTTAAGAGGATCTCAGTGGGGGTGGCTTTTTCTGGTTCTAAATAGTAAAAACCATTTTCATTTAGGTAATAGAGACGATGACGATAAATCAAACTGTCATAAACAGCTTTTTCAAAGGTAATCGTTTTAAAGAGAAACGGTTTTAAACTATTTTCTGTCTGTTTTAAAATTTGATTATGAAGACGATCTTGGTAAATAGGCAAATCTTCAATCGCCCATTCTTTCATCAATTTTCCCCAATGATAAATACGGACTTCATGTTTATTTTTCCATAGATATAAGAAACGACTATACATATAAATGTCATGAAAATGACCTTTTATCGTAATATTGGTTAGCAGAATGTCCTTTTGGTCCATTTTATCCCTCCTTTTGACGGAATCTGTTCAACAATATCATTATATCATATGGATAGAAGGAGTGAATCATGTTAGAATAGGAAAATCAAAAAGATGGGAGATTATTATGGGGAAAAAATTGACTTTGAAGGAATACATATTTATTGGCTCGATGTTATTTGGTTTATTTTTTGGGGCTGGTAATTTAATTTTCCCAATCCAAATGGGACAATTAGCAGGTGCGAATATGGTTTCTGCTACCTTTGGCCTTTTAATTACAGCCGTTGGACTGCCTTTTTTAGGTATCATCGCGATGGGGGTTTCACGCAAAGAAAGTTTATACGAGCTATCAAGTAAAATTAGTCCAAGTTATGGGGTATTTTATACCATTGCTTTATATCTAACAATCGGTCCCTTTTTTGCAATTCCAAGAACCGCAACGGTTTCTTTTGAAGCAGGTTTTGCACCTTATCTGAGTCCAGGAAGTTTACAAATCGTCCTACTTATTTTCTCAGCTTTGTTTTTTGGGGCTTCGCTTTGGTTTTCTTTACGGCCAACAGAAATTTTGACATGGATTGGTAAGGTTTTGAACCCTATTTTTCTAGTGTCAATTGCATTTTTAATTGTGTTTGTACTCGTAAATCCAATGGGGCGTGTCAATGACATTCCGGTACAAGAAATTTACCAAGAGGGCGCTTTATTTCGTGGTTTTTTAGAAGGTTATAATACGATGGATGCTTTGGCAGCCTTAGCATTTGGGATTATTATAATCAGTACCATTAAGACTTTAGGCGTAACTGATCCCAAACAGATTGCAAAAGATACCATGATAGCTGGACTATTTAGCACCAGTTTGATGGCAGTTATCTATGCGAGTCTCGTTTATATCGGAGCAACCAGCCAAGCTATTTTTGAAGTTAGTCCTAACGGTGGCGTCGCTTTAGCAGTTGTATCAAATCATTACTTCGGAAACTTCGGAGCGATTGTGCTCGCAATTATTATTACTGCAGCTTGCTTCAAAACAGCTGTAGGGCTGATTACAGCTATCAGCGAAATGTTTGTAACACTTTTCCCAAATAAACTGACTTATAACCACTTTGTTTATATCTTTACTGGAATATCTTTTGGGATTGCAAACTTAGGCTTATCTCAAATTATTTCGCTATCGATTCCTGTTTTGATGTTTTTGTATCCTTTAGCAATTACCTTAATTCTAGTAGCAATTATGAGTCCTTTGTTTAAAGATAAAGCGATTGTTTATCAAATGACAACGGTATTTACACTCCCGTTTGCGCTTCTTGATTTTATTCATAATCTCCCGACAGGGTTTAAGGAAACACTACAGTTAGATAAAGTCTCCTTGTGGGCGACAGAAACAATTCCGTTTTTTGAAATTGGAATGAGTTGGGTCATTCCAGCTCTAATTGGTTTAGTAATTGGATGGATACTATCTAAAAAGAAATAATAAAAAAAGTTGGCGAAAGCCAACTTTTTATTTTTTCTTTTCTTCATCTAAAGCTTTTTTAATAAAATAATTTTGTGCTGATAAGGGCTTTTCTTGATTTTTAATAGGCAAGTAATCACCATTTTTAGTTAGACTCCAAGCTTTTTGATTATCAGCAAGATATACGGAGAGGATCGTTTGAATTTCTTGTTTTATGGTAGCATCTAAAATTGGAAAAGCAATTTCAACACGATTAATCATATTTCGTGTCATCATATCTGCCGATGATAAGAAAAGGTTATCCTTACCGTTATGGTGAAAATAATAAATCCGACTGTGTTCCAAATAGCGTCCTATGACACTTGTAACACGAATATTATCACTCACACCTGGGATTCCCGGCCGTAAACAACAAATACCTCTAATAATCAAATCAACCTGTACCCCACCTTGGCTGGCCTCATAGAGCTTAATAATCAGTGTTTTATCGGTAAGGGAATTCATTTTGGCAATCATCCGACCGTTTCCGTATTGTTGGTGTAAGGCAATTTCGCGATCAATGTAGTGGATTAAAGACGAGCGAATATCGTAAGGAGAAACTGATAACTGTCTGTAAGTCGGTCTATTCGCTTGTTCAATTAAATAGTTAAAAAAGGTGTGAGCATCTTCAACTAATTCAGGATGATTAGTAAAAATACCCATATCTTCATAGCCCCTTGCCGTGTGGTCATTGTAATTACCGGTTCCAATGTGTGCATAGCAAACACGATGGTGCCCCTCGTTTTTGATAACTAGAGAAATTTTGCTGTGTGTTTTCAACCCGGTAACCCCATAAAGAACACTTGCCCCGGAATCTTCTAATTCTTTTGCCCAGTGAATATTATTTTTTTCATCAAAACGTGCTTTCAATTCCACCAAAACGGTGACCGCAATCCCATTTTCTGCTGCTTGTTTTAAAGAAGCAATAATAGGGGAAGCTTCAGAGAGACGGTAAAGGGTCTGTTTAATGGCATAAGTCTGTGGATTATTTGCTGCTTCATCGATGAAATCAATAACAGGTTGAAAGGAATCATAGGGATGGTGAAGAAAAACATCTCCTTTTTTAATTCCTGTAAACAAAGAATGGTCACGTAGTTCCCTTGGGATAATAGGCGAAAAGGGTGAATATAAAAATGTCGGGAATCCATCTTGTAACTCAGTAATAAGCTCAAACAAAAAGGTTAAATCTAAGGTATCATGAAAAATATAGCATTCGCGTTGATTCACTTCTAATTGATTCTTTAAAAATGCAAAGTCAATTTGGTGAGCCTTATTTAATAAATCTACTTTTACTTCCAAACGTACGGTTTCGCCATCTTGTCGCTGTCGAATCGCTTCTTCCATCACAACTAAAAAGTCATCACCATCATCTTCATCGATTTCAAAATTTGCGTTGCGAGTTATTCGGAAAGGAAAGGTCGATACGAGCTCAAAATTACTAAATAATTCCCCTAGAAGACTTTCTACCAAGTCTTCTATTAGAATAACCTTTATTTTATTTTCACTACGCAATATATAAAAACGTTCTAGTGATTCAGAGAGCGGAATAACTGTTAGAGAATCAACCTGTGACTTTCTTAAACGGGCAAATAAGTATAACCTTTTATTTTGTAATTTAGGGAATTCGCCGCGGTTATCAATCCTAATGGGATCAAGCAAAGGTAAAATGTTTTTTCTAAAGTGATTGGTAGCCTCATCTTTTTCTAGGGGATCGAGCTGATCAAAAGAAGAAAAGAAAATATCCTGGTCACTGAATTCCTTTTTCAGTTGAGAAAACAGCTCATATTGAAGATGCGTATTTTCGCGATTCATTTCTGAAATTGCTTGTAACTGTTGGTGAGCAGTCAATTGGGAATTCAAATCTCTATGCGCGGGTGCTAACTTAAGTTGGTCCTGTAGCCGTGCCACTCGAACCATAAAAAACTCATCCAAGTTTGAGCTACCAATCGCTAGAAAACGAGCTTTTTCTAACAAGGGGTTGGTTTCATCCTTAGCTTCTAAAATGACCCGTTGATTAAAAGCTAACCAACTCAATTCACGATTAAAAAAATATTCAGGTGCGTGTAAGTCATATTGATTAATGGGTATCGTCAAAGTGGCCACTTCCTTTTAATCATTGAGAACTAATATTCCAGTTGATCTCGTTCGCCAGTTTCTAAATTGATAAAGACAATACGAGTATCACCTTTTATGAGACGGTGAATGTGCTTTTGTTGACGGAGCGCTCGATACTTTTCAGCAATAATTGTCCCTTTATAAAAGAGTTGAATCTCAATGTCATCTTTTTTCTTTTCAATTTGTATGTTTTTAACGACGTTTAGATGAGAATCATTTAGTGCATTTGCAAACTTGATTAGCCCACCGAAATCACGAAGTTGATCCGTGAAATCTGAATCAAACCAACCTTTAAAGGATTCTAAATACTGCTCAAAAAGAGATTTATTTTTATAGCCGGCTAGTAAAGCAACGACTACTCTTTCTTTATGAGGCAGTCCATTGAGTTCACTATTAGAAATGATATAGAAAGTATGTTGTGAAACAGCACCATTCTCCACATAAGAACCTAAGAAGTATAAATAGCTTCCATATTGTAAGAGACGTCCATCATAGGCATCTTTTTCAAAGACACCAACTTTACATAGCTCTTCATACAACATACCAACTAAATGTCCACGTTGGTCAGCAACTTTGTTTTGTGTCTGATAGCTGAGACCGAGTTTATAAATACTTTGTGTAGCAGTATTTTTTTTAGAAAAAGCTTCACCGTCAGATTTATTATTGAGATAATCCATGATAATTCCCTCACGAAGACCTTGATTACTGAAAATAAAAATCGGTGCTTTTACATAATCAAAGAGTGTTTGAAATACAATGTTAGCTGGAATAATAATATCGGTTCGGTCTTGACTTAAACCATCTAAATCTCTTAACTCGGGAATCGATAAAGATTTAAATAGTTCCAGTGTCTGTGTTAAGTCTTTACGCGACATACGGTACCCATGGACACCGGCTAAGGGATAATTTATTTGGCGTTGGTGGACGTTAGCAATACTACGCCCCGAACCCCCTATTGCAGTAATCGGTACACGCTTTTTACGTAACCAAGGTAGAGATTCAAATTGTTCTTGGATGTAATCGGTCATTGTTTCAATTGCTTTTTCGTTATTATGTTTTTTATCCGCAAAAAATAACTGCTTAAGACTCACCACTCCAAACGGGAAACTATGTTGGTGAATGATTTCTTTTTTTTCATAGTAGGTGACTTCCGTACTACCACCACCGATATCAACTGTAATACCATCGGCCGTTTCGGTTGATAAAGTAACTGCGTAACTACCATAAAAAGCCTCTTTTTCTTCCGGTAGAATTTGTATTTCAATACCGGTTTGTTGCCAGACTTGGTGAACAATATCCTTTCGATTTTTAGATTGACGAATCGCTGCTGTTGCCATTGGGAGCGTTTGCGTAACTTGGTATAAATCTATAACTTCGGAAAAGTTTTTTAAGATTGCAATTAATACCTGAATTCCTTTTTGAGACATATATAAGTCTTCATCTAAATACTGAGTAAGTCGTGCCGGTGTTTTAATATTTTGTAATTCAAAAATATTATAGTCGTCCGTTACACCAAATATTACTAAACGGATTGTATTGGAACCGATATCGATTAAGGCTATTTTTTCGTTATTCATAGTTACTCTCCTTTGAGTCTAACAATTACATCTATTTTACCGAAAAGCACCCGTAATGTCACAGAATAGGCAGATAAAAAAAGAAGTGGCTCGGCTAATGTATCCGAACCACTTCTTAATTTTTATTTATCTAAAAAATATGTATGTGTTCAATTAAAGCTTCAGGGTTGTTAACAACAACACCATGTGACTTGATAAGCCCAATCGTATACAGATTAACATAAGGAAACTGTGATTCAGCCACTTCTTGTAAAGCTGCTAATTTTTTTGAATTAGTTGCGCCTTGCTGGCGGGAATCAGAAAAGAGAGCAACAACTGGAATACCGGCTTGATAAGCGACGCCGATTTCTGTTGCAACGCCAACATCCATTGTTTGACCATCTAAGATCGCAATCATGATATCAGAAGCTAAAAGAGCATCCGTATCATGCTTAGCAATTGTGACGGAGTCTGCATAAGCACTTTTATCATTAATCGCACCATTTTCTTGGGGAACATAGAGATCTAGTTGTGGATAAGAGTCGCGGATTCTTTCAACCATCCTACTATTATACTCTAATTCCATATGAGAAAAGAGGGGAGCAGCGTAGTAACCTTTTTTTGTCATGAGACATTCTCCTTTAAATTTCATTCCATTCATCATAGCAAGTTCAGGTAACAATTGTAAAGAGGATTTTAATCGTACATATTACGAGAGTGTTACATGATGTAATGAGTTGATACACAATCGTAAGGTCTGTGCAATGGCTCTAATATGAATTAGTCGTATAATGAGTAGAAGAATTTTTAAGGAAAGAGGAGAATAAATTGCGTAAAGGAAATAAAGCTGGAAAGTTTTTACTAGCTGCTTTAGCAGGCCAATTGATGTTTGCAGCTCCAATTCAAGCAAGTACCTTAGACAAATTACAAAGCCAAGAGACATCTAAAACCCAAGAAATTTCAGAATTAGAAGAAACAATTAATGAAAAACTTGTTGTTGTAAATGAGAAAAAAGCAGAAGTTTCAAACTTACTTTCTCAAGTAGAAGAAATAGAAGCTGAAAAAGAACAAACGATTGAAGAAATCGCGATTCAAGAAGAACTTGTTTTAGCTAGAAAAGAGCAAGTACAAGAACGGTTATTAGCTTTACAAACATCTCCTTCAACAAATAATATGATATTAATGCTACTAGAAGCAGAAGATTTTGGAGAATTTATTAATATGTTGCTAATCATTAGCCAACTCCAAGGGGCAGATAACGAACGTATTTCTGCAGCTGTTGAAGCGGAAGAAATATTGAAAGAGCTAGAAACCGAACTTGCTCAAGAACTTGCAGCAAGTGAAGAAAAAACAAAACGAGCAGATGAAGAATCAAAAAAATTAGAGCAAGAATTAAGTTCGCTACAAACCGTTTTAAATGATAATCAATTAGAACTCGATCGTATTTTAGCGAAAAAGAACTCAGAAGAAAATCGCTTAGCGGAAGTTGCTCGTGCTGAGAAAGCTGAAGCAGAAAAATTAGCAGCACAAGAAGCAGCTAAAAAAGAAGCAAGTGAACAAGAAGAAGCAACTCCTACTACTGAAGAAACAACAACAGTCGTAGAAGAACAAGAACCAGTAACAGAACCCGTAAAACCTGCTGCCAAACCAGTAGAAACGAGTCCTGCTTCTGGTCAAAAAATCGCGGTAGAAGCAACTGCTTATTCACGTAACGAGCCAGGGCTAACTAACTTTACGGCAACAGGAATTGATCTTCGTTCAAATTCCGCAGTTATCGCCGTTGACCCGTCAGTTATTCCATTATGGTCTTTAGTTGAAGTGCCAGGATATGGTATTTATGTAGCTGGAGATACTGGTGGGGCAATTATCGGGAACCGTATTGATATTCATATGGAAGATTTAGGAGCTGTTCATGCTTTCGGAAGACAAGGGATGACAGTTACCGTTTTAAATTAAAGGAAAATAAAAATCCATTCGCAGATGCGAATGGATTTTTTTGATTTATAGAACTTTATTTAAGAAATCTTGTGTACGAGGTTGTTTTGCGTGTTGGAAAATAGCTTCTGGCGTACCTTCTTCTACAATATAGCCGCCATCCATAAAAATAACCCGATCGCCAACTTCACGGGCAAAGCCCATTTCATGCGTCACTACGATCATAGTCATCCCTTGTTTCGCTAGACGTTTCATAACTTCTAAAACTTCACCAACCATCTCAGGGTCAAGAGCAGAAGTAGGCTCATCGAAAAGCATAATATCTGGATTCATAGCTAGAGCACGCGCAATAGCGACCCGCTGTTTTTGTCCACCTGATAAAGAATTAGGATAAACATCTATTTTTTCACTTAACCCAACGACTTCCAGTAATTCTACAGCCTTTTGGTGGGCTTCCTCTTTAGTCATGCGTTTTAATTCTACCGGAGCCAAAACAATATTTTCAGCCACCGTCAAATGTGGAAAAAGGTTAAAATGTTGGAAAACCATACCAATATCTTGGCGAACTTTATTGATGTCTGTTTCCGAATCTGTGATGTCGAAATCGTCGATTTCTACCTTTCCACCACTGATTTCTTCTAATCCGTTTAGACAGCGTAGAAAGGTACTTTTTCCAGAGCCAGAAGGGCCGATAATACAAACAACTTCACCCTCTGTTACTGTTACATTGATTTCTTTTAAAACTTCGTTTGTACCAAAACTTTTTTTGAGGTCGCTAACCTTTACTTTTGTTTTTACCATGTTTGTTCTCCTTTGAGTATCGCTAGTAGAAAGGCTAAAGTGAAACATTTATTTTAGCCTTTCACTGATTTTATTCGTTCCTACCTAATTTTTCAATAGCTAGGACTAACGTATCGAGTTTCTTTTCCATACGGTTAAGTAAATAGAGTGAAACTACGATCGGAAAGCCTGTGTTACTGATCATTTCAATGTAGGGAAGTAATCCTGGTTCCATTCCAAACGCCTCCTTTCTATTAATAAAGACGTTTGAAATCCCTAAAGTGTTACAATTTTTCGTTAATACAACGGTAAATTGCTTCAGCAACACCATCTTCTGAATTGGAAGCTGTCATGTATTTGGCCCTTTCTTTCACACCATCTTCTGCGTTGGCCATAGCAAAACTAACTCCTGTTCGTTTTAACATAGACACATCATTGAAATTATCACCAATTGACATAACCTTTTCCATTGGAATATTTAGTTTTTTTGCAACCCGTTCAAGGGCAATCCCTTTTTGAGCATCAACATGGTTGATTTCAATATTATTGAAGAAAGAAGAAGTGATTACTAGTTGGCTGTCTGTTCCAAATTCATCACGAACCGATTGTAATTCAGTTTGTCCTTGGTTACTAAAAACTAAAACTTTAAGGGCTAAATCTTTATCATCGGCTAGAACTTCCTCGTATTCATCCACGTAATTCATATTAAACTGGTCCATCCGACCAAGAGCTAAGACCAAAGCCATTTTATAACTAGTATGAGGATTCGTCGTTTTAAGTAAGTGCGTCAAGGTTTCAACATATTGCAATTTGTCGTTGGAATAAACCCCACTTGACATGACCAGCTCTGTATACAAACCATTTGCTTTTGTAAAAGCGAGGATTTCGCGAATATCTTTTTTATCAATACCGATACTATCAATAAGTTGCCCGTTTTTATCATAGGTCTGTGCGCCGTTAACGGAAATCATAGGGCAACTTATACCTGCTTCAGTAAGAGCTGGTACAGCTTCAGTATAACCACGTCCTGTTGCAACCATAAACTTAATCCCATTTTCTTCAGCTGCTTGAATCGCCAACTGATTTCCTTCTGAAACAGCTAATTTATTGTCCAGTAAGGTACCATCCATGTCAGATACAATTAATTGGATCACAATAGCGCCTCCTAAAATTTTTCTAGATAAGACTAGTGTAACATTTTTTTGGTTTTGGTACACTAGTCTAAAAGGAGATGTGAGAAATGAAGACGCTTATCAAAAACGACTGGCAAGATATTTTAGAATCAGAGTTTCAATCAGACTATTATCTTCAGTTAAGAGACTTTTTAAAAGAAGAGTACAGTAATCACATCATTTATCCAAGTATGAACAACTTGTGGACTGCTTTTGAAAAAACCCCCTTTAAAGATGTTAAAGTAGTCATTCTCGGACAAGATCCTTATCATGGACCAAACCAAGCTCATGGATTAAGTTTTTCTGTTCAAAAAGGCGTGCCGATTCCACCTTCCTTACGTAACATTTATAAAGAGCTAGAAAGTGATTTAGGTGTGAAACCCGTTCATCATGGACATTTAAACCAGTGGGCAGAGCAAGGCGTTCTTCTTTTAAATACCGTCTTGACTGTTCGAAAAGGACAAGCTTATTCACACCGGAAAAAGGGTTGGGAGCAGCTAACGGATGCAGTCATTCATAGCTTAAATGAACGGGAAGACCCTGTAATTTTTATTTTATGGGGAAATGCTTCTATCGCAAAAAAAGCGCTGATTAATACGGATAAACATATTGTTTTGACTGCACCCCATCCAAGTCCTCTTTCGGCAAGGAGAGGTTTCTTTGGATCTAAACCTTTTTCAAAGACGAATGATGCTTTAAAACAATTAAGAAAAGAGCCGATAAACTGGCAATTAACAGAATGATTAGAAAAAAATTAAAATAAACTTGTAATTTTAATCTTAATCATTTATGATAGAGAGAATAAAAAATGAAACGAGGTCAGAACATGTTAAATAAGCAACGAACGCATCTATCTGTTTTTTATCGCTACTTTAGATAGTTCGTATTCAAACTTTGGGTATGAACAGTGAAGAACTTTCATATCTAAAGTGGCTTATTCATGGTCTTTCCAGCCGCTTAGAAATACTGAGCGGTCAATATGAGTCTACTCTCATAGTTCTTTTGAAGAACTTAGAAAAGAGGCATCGCTTAGAAAACTAAGTGGTGCTTCTTTTTTATTATCATTATATAAGGAGATGATGGAATGAAAGTAGGTTATCAAGGTATTCCCGGTTCATATAGTGAAACGGTTGTTCAAAGTCAATACAAGGCAACCGAAGAATTAGACGTGGTTGGTTATTCAAATTTTCCTGATTTGGTTCATGATTTAGCGACTAAAAAATTAGATTGTGCTGTCATTCCAGTAGAGAACTCGACAACAGGACTTATCGCTCGATCAGTTGATTTATTTCGTTATCAACCTATTGTTGCTACTGCTGAACATTATGAGTCCGTTCAACATACTTTATGGGGATTACCTGGAAGTGAGCTATCAACTATCCAAACTGTTTATTCGCATCCAGAAGCACTCTCTCAATGTGATCATTTTTTTAAAGTTCACCCTTATTTAGAAGCGAAAGCTTACGAAGATACCGCTAAGGCAGCTTTATTTATTAAAGAAAAAATGGATACAAACCAAGCGGCAATTGCAAGCCCGAGAGCCGGTAAGTTATATGGATTAAAAGATTTAAAGTCTCAAATTCAAACAGAAAACAGCAATACCACGCGCTTTTACATGATGAAATATAAAGATAACGCGGTTTTAACTGGTAATCAGTTGTCACTCTACGCTGAAACCCGTCATAAATCAGGTGCCTTATCTAAGTTATTACAAGTTTTTAATTTGTTTGATTGTAACCTGCTAGCTTTAAATGCCCGACCCATATCCGGAAAGTCATTTGTTTATGGTTTTTTTATTGAATTAAATATCGCAAGCATGCAAGTGCCGTTTGAAATATTATGGCAAACCTTACAACAAGTATCGGAATACGTTCAATTGTTAGGACAATTTGATGTAGAAATAAAGAAAGAGGGATGAGTAATGTTGAAAAAGATAATGTCAAAAAAATACTTATTTATTCGAATTACTTTAGGATTTGTATTCGGAATTATTATTGGAATTGCTGCACCGAGATTGGCATTAGCAACAGAGTTTTTAGGCACAATTTATTTAAATGGTATCCAGATGATGATTGTTCCAATTATATTCGCATCTGTTTCAACCGGAATCATTAGTATGCGGGACGGCCGTGAATTAGGTCGAGTGGGTATGAAAACAGTTGCCCTCTTTATTGTTAATTTAATAGTGAGTTCGCTCATTGCTTACGGCGTTGCTTTATTAATTCGTCCAGGAAGAGGTGTTTCCTTAGCATCGGCTCCCGTTTTTGAAGGCGAGCTTGCCAATCCATCACTAATTGGTTTTGTGACCAGTATTGTGCCTAAAAATATTCTTTTAGCTATGACTGAGGGAAATATTTTAGCAGTTATTTTATTTACCGCTTTGTTCGGAATGGCAGTCATTACAGTTGGTGAACCCGCTAAACCCGTAAAAGATTTCGTGAACAGCCTCTCCCAAGTTCTGTTTAAAGTTTTAGGGATTATTATGGAGTTTTCTCCGTTAGGCGTTGCCTCTTTGATGGCTGTTGCGGTAACGCAATATGGCGCTGGGATATTCTCAGCTTTAGGAATGTACATTCTGACTGCTTATATTGCTTGCCTCGTAGTCATTATTCTCGTTATTATTTTACCAACTGTTCTCATTACTGGAATCAGTCCTTTAACGATTTTAAAAGGAATGTATCCTATTTCTTTAATGACGCTATCCACTACAAGTTCAGCTGCAAGTTTACCGACATCAATTCAAGTAGGAGAAGGGCATTTTAAAGTACCTAAAGAAATTTCTCGCTTTATTTTACCCTTAGGAACGACTATTCATATGGTTGGAGGATCTGTATCTTTTGCTTGTTTAACGGTATTCGTTGCTGATTTCTATGGATTAAGTTTATCTTGGCAACAAATTGCCTTTGGTATGTTTGTTTCATTGTTACTAAATATGGGAGCACCTGGTATTCCTGGTGGTGGAATAATCTTAGGGGCCACTTATTTATCTATTGTTGGATTACCATTTGCTTTGATGGGTCCTATTGCTGCTGTTTATCGCCTTTTAGACATGGCCTTTACAACGACAAATATGTTAAGTGATATTCAAGCAAATTTAATTATTGCGAAATCGGAAGGTATTTGGGATGCCAGTATGGTGGATAAACCCCTTCCTCAAATTATTGAACAAGAATCTCGTATCTCATAAAGGGGGAAGACAGATGACAACAATAGCAATTGTAGGTTTAGGAGTAGTAGGCGGCTCGTTTGCGAAAGCTTTAAAACAGAAGCCGCTTTCTGATGAATGTGTATTAGCGATTGACAGCGACCAAGAAACCCTAGATAAAGCCTTAGCGGACGGTGTAATTGAGGAAGGCGAAAGTCATAACCAAACCATTCTACAACGCGCTGATCTCGTCATTATTTGTCTTTATCCAGAAGCCTTAAAAAATTTCGTACAAAGCCACAAGTCTGAATTTAAAAAGGGTGCGATTTTAACGGATGTAACAGGAGTAAAAGGCGCGCTGATGGCTAACATGGAAAAAAGTTTACCCAAGCAAGTTGATTTTATTTTTGGTCACCCGATGGCTGGTCGTGAAAGTAAAGGTTACGCATACGCAGATGGAGCTATTTTCCAAGGTGCAAACTATGTCATCACGCCCCGACCGGAAAACCAACTGGCAAATATTGAGAAAGTAAAAAAACGTTTTGAACGATTAGGATTTAAACGAATTTCCATCGTTACACCTGAGAAGCACGATGAAATGATTGCTTTCACCAGTCAACTTTGCCATGCGATTGCAGTTTCACTAATAAACAGTGATCATCCTGAAAGAGAGACGGCATCGTTTGTTGGTGATAGCTATCGGGATTTAACGCGAATTGCTAAAATCAATGCCCCATTATGGACCGAGTTATTTTTAGAAAATAAAGAGGCTTTGTTAAACGCGATGGCTGATTTTGAAAAACAGTTTGTTGCGATGAAACACGCACTTGTAACTGAGAATGGGTGTGAGTTAGAAGAAATGTTTCAAGAATCAACTGAGCGACGCCAACGTTTAGAAGAAGCCGATACGAAACTGAATCAGCTGTAAAAAATAAAGGGAAGAAGTATAAGTATCATTTATAGAAAATAAGAGGCTAACAGGTTAATTTGTTAGTCTTTTTGTGTTAGATTAAGGTAACGAAACGGACAGGTAAAAGATCTAAAAAGACAGCATTTATAGGAGGTTTTATTAAAATGGATTTAAGCATACTCGATCAGATACCTATATCAACGCAAGGAAACGCGAAAATGGCGCTAGAAAATACAGTGAAGCTCGCTCAAATGGGCGAAAAACTGGGATATAAACGTATCTGGTATTCAGAACACCATGGTGCACCTAATTTAGCCAGCTCGGCACCAGAAATTGTTATTGCACATGTCGCATCTCAAACACAAAGAATCCGTATTGGGGCAGGAGGCATCATGCTGATGCATTATTCGCCCTTAAAAGTAGCAGAAGTGTTTAAAACTTTAGAAGCCTTCTACCCAAACAGAATTGATTTAGGGATTGGTCGTGCTCCTGGCGGTGACCGCCATGCCATTATGGCTTTGGCACAAGGTAAATTACCAAATGCAACGAACATTTATGACAAAGTTGATATCGTGAGAGCACTTTTATTGGATCAACAACCCCAATATGAACTCTACCAAAAAACATTAGCAACTCCTGAAATTGAAACCGTTCCATCCATTTGGTTGTTAGGATCAAGTGGGGAAAGTGCCAGAGAAGCTGCCCTAAAAGGGATGGGATACTCTTATGCACAATTTTTTAGTGGCAAGATGAATCCAGAAGCTTTTAACTACTACAATAAAAACTTTAAACCTTCACCGTTTATGCCAGAAAAAAAATTATCAGTTGCATTTTATGCAATGGCCTGTGAAACAACAGAAGAAGCTGACTATTATGCGCTGCCTTATTTAATTGCCATGATGAATTTATTACGTGGTCAACGTATGAACAAATTTTTAACCGCTGAAGAAGCAACCACGTATCCGTTAACTGAACTGGACCGTGCATTAGTAGAAAAGGTAAAAGACGCGCTACTAATTGGTACACCCCAGTTAATTGCTGAAAAACTAAGACGCTATGCCGAAACCTACCAAATCGACGAAGCGATGATTATGACCTTTGCCGATCCACAAGAAATACGTCATGAATCTTACCGCTTAATAGCCAAAGAATTTAATTTATAAAATAAAAGGAGCCAACAATTTTGACTTTAGAATACTGGGTTTCAGCAGAGAAATGGTATCACTTATGGGCTCCTTTGTTGTTAGGTTCTATTTTCTTATTAATTTTGATTGCGGTCTTTTCTGTTTACAAGCGATATACAAAAATTGGTAAGAGTCTATTCGTGTTTTCACTTCTAATAGTCAGTGGCATGGCACTAGTGACAGTAATCAATAATAGGAAATTTCAGGCTTATCTTGAATCAGTTCGTCACGTAACGCCTTTAATCCGCCAGATGCAGTACAAACCCTTTACAGGGTATGAGCCCTTGACACGCCAAACGATTGAAGCTTATACGCGTTATCATGATGTTGAAGGAATTAAAGCAACTGGTCTCTACCAAGAAGAGTGGGTTTCTGAACCAGTAAGGTTTTTAGGGAAAAAACAACGCCATTTTTATTTTGAAAAAGATGGAATTGAGTTTAAGCAATATGAAGCAAGTGTGGTCTTTGATCCTGAAGCAAAAGAAACGGCTGCAATCGGAACCACTTATCACCTAGTGAATCCCGATTTTGAAACGATTGGATTTTCCGATACACCCTACGTCTTTTATGACCACCTTGTTATAGCTGAAAAAGATTATAAGAAAGAATATGAACCAGAAGATGAGTATTTAGTACCAACACTTGAAGAAATATTGCGGACTTGGACTTTTTAAAAGGTCTAATACCTGTTATCTTTATACATTCAAGTACATTTGAAACAGTTTTTTTTACTGTTTCAGATAAAAACAGTGAAATATTTAGACAAGTCATGTATGATAAAGAAGGTATAAAAATTCTGAGGAGGAAAACTCTAAATGGAAATGTTTGAAGCGTTAGAAGCAAAAATTAAAGGAAAAAAAATTAAAATCGTCTTTCCTGAATCACTTGATCCACGTATTTTAGGTGCAGTTGTACGCTTAAAGTCAGAAGAATTGGTAGAGCCTGTATTAGTGGGAAATAAAGAAGCTGTAGAACAAGCTGCTAAAGACCGTGGCTTTAATATCAATGGCATTACAATTGAAGATCCAAAAAACTATGCTGACATTGATAAAATGGTTGCTTCATTTGTTGAACGTCGTAAAGGTAAAGCAACAGAAGAGCAAGCACGCCAAATGCTCCAAGATAGTAATTACTTTGGAACGATGTTGGTACATATGGGAATCGCTGATGGATTAGTCAGTGGTGCTGTTTATACAACCGGTGATACCGTTCGTCCGGCACTTCAAATTATTAAAACAAAACCAGGCGTCAGTCGGACATCAGGAGCTTTCATTATGCTTCGTGGACGTGACCAAGAAAAATATCTATTTGCGGATTGTGCGATTAACATTAATCCAAATGCCAAAGAATTGGCTGAAATTGCGGTAGAATCGGCTAAAACAGCTGAAATGTTTGGAATTGAACCAAATGTAGCCATGCTTAGCTTCTCTACTAAAGGTTCCGCTTCATCGCCTGAACAAGAAAAAGTTGCAGAAGCAACAAAAATTGCACAAGAATTAGCACCACAATACAATATTGATGGCGAACTACAGTTTGATGCTGCCTTTGTTCAATCGGTCGCTAACCAGAAAGCCCCCGAATCAAAAGTTGCTGGTAAAGCTACTGTCTTTGTTTTCCCAGAAATTCAATCAGGAAATATTGGCTACAAAATTGCGCAACGTTTTGGTGGATTTGAAGCTGTTGGTCCAATTCTACAAGGACTAAATAAACCAATTTCTGACCTTTCACGGGGATGTATTGAAGAAGATGTTTACAAAACTGCCATTATTACTGCAAACCAAACCTTAGCTTAATAAATCATTTGAGACAGCCTTAACTTTATTGTTAAGGCTGTCTTTTTAAAACGATTTTGGGTTATAATAGACCAAAGTTTTACAAGGAGGTAGTCAGATGACATACGTTTTCGAAACGATTCAAGAAGCAGAAACACTAGCTTTTGCCAAACTTCTAGGTGAGCGGGTACAACCAGGTGATGTGATCTTGCTCGAAGGAGATTTAGGTAGTGGAAAAACAACCTTTACAAAGGGATTAGCAAAAGGAATGGGAATTGATCAAATCATTAAAAGTCCGACTTATACATTGATCCGCGAATATACCAAAGGGCGCCTACCACTCTACCACTTGGATGTTTATCGTTTAGAAGAAGCAGGTGGAGAAGGGCTGGGATTAGAGGAGTATTTTTATGGTAAGGGCGTTAGTGTGGTTGAATGGTCAAAATTTATTTCGGAAGATCTACCAACAACTTATTTATTGATAGAAATTAATAAAGTCGGTGAAGAAATGGAAAAACGCCGGTTCACTGTCCAAGCATTAGGAGAACGTTACGAAAAATTGTTATTAGATTGGAAGGATGTAAATGAAAACTGAAAAAATAGAGATTATGATACGGGAAGCTATCCCCTCTGATGCGAAAGAAATATTAGCTTTTAGCCGACAAACAGGTGCTGAAACTGATTTCTTAACATATGGTGAAGAGGGCTTAGAATTGTCCGAAGCATTTGAAGAGATGTATCTAGAAGGTTTAATGGATAAGCAAAATGCAATTTTACTTGTGGCAATTATTAATAATGAAGAAATAATTGGAATGGCATCAGTTGGGGCCGATGATAAGCCAAAAACCCAACATGTGGGTGAAGTGGGTATTACCGTCTCGAAAGAATTTTGGGGATTTGGACTAGGAACAGCTTTAATGGAAGAAATTGAAATATGGGCCAAAGAATCAGGTGTGATTCGTCGCTTAGAGTTAACAGTTCACTCTGAAAACGAACGAGCTATTGTATTATACGAGAAAATGGGGTATCATCGTGAAGGTCTTTTATCACGTATCATGTGTATTAATGGTACCTTTGTTGATGGTGTCATGATGAGTTTATTAATTGACTAAAAAAGTCACTCGAATTTTATTTCGAGTGGTTTTTGTTTATCTTAAAATAAAATGACTAAGGCGTAATTAGTAAAAATAGTTAAAACAATTAAATTAATGATAACAATGGACCATTTAAATTTTGCTTCTTTTACATTTAACCCATAAATAACGCCTACAATTGGAAAGAGAAGTGCAAGTAAAATAGACACTGTCGCAATTGATTCAGGGTTGCGTGTCGTAAAAAGATAAACGGGATAGAGAATGCTGAGCGCAGTAAAAATAGTTGCATCTCTGAGTTGCTTATTTTTCAAAATACGTTCATCCTTTCTGGTAATAAAATGATTTTATCACAGTTTATCATAAAAATATGTTATGCTACAATTATTAATGATAAGGACTATATGCTGGGATACTTATACCATATATAAGAACAAAACATAGTGAGGCGAGAAGTGTGCTAGAAAAACAACAAATAGCTAAGGAATTGCGTCAGCTTTTTCCATTAACCATTGTTAAAAAAAATGAACCTTTAAATAAATATACGTATACGAAAACGGGTGGCGCTGGAGATATCGTCGTTTTTCCTAATACCAAAGAAGATGTACAAGGTATTGTCAAATGGGTACACGAACATAAAGTCCCACTAACTATCTTAGGAAATTCAAGTAATGTCATTATCAAAGATGGCGGCATACGTGGTGTTGTCATAATTTTAACTGACTTAAATGAAGTTGAAATTAAGAAAAATAAACTAGTCGTCCAAAGTGGCGCTTCCATTATCGAAACAGCTCAAAAAGCTTTAAGTGCTAACTTAACTGGCCTAGAATTTGCTTGTGGTATTCCTGGTAGTGTCGGGGGTGCCGTATTTATGAATGCTGGTGCTTATGGCGGTGAAGTTAAAACAGTGATCAAGTCAGTCGAAGTGGTCACTCTAGAAGGAAAGCGTCATGTTTATAGCAATGAAGAAATGGCATTTGGTTACCGCACGAGTGTGATTCAAGAGCGAGGAGACATTGTCTTAGAAACCGTTTTTGAACTTGAAAAAGGAAAATTTGAGCATATTAAAGAAAAAATGGATGAATTAACCGAATTACGTGAATCCAAACAACCTCTTGAATATCCATCGTGTGGAAGTGTCTTTAAGCGTCCAACGGGCTATTTTACAGGGAAACTTATTCAAGATGCAGGTCTCCAAGGTAAAATATGGGGAGGCGCCCAAATTTCTACAAAACACGCAGGCTTTATTGTCAATATAAACAATGCTACTGCAACTGATTATTTGGAATTAATTGCTTATATCCAAAAGACCATTAAAGAAGTGTATGATGTTACGCTTGAAACAGAAGTGCGCGTTATCGGCGAAAATTTAGTTGAAAATATAGCAGCTGTACCTTCGTGATTCAGACAAAGAATGCTGCAAAGGAGGATATTTCTTGAAAAAACCATTTATAAGCTTTCAGAACTTTACATTTACTTATTCAGACCAAGTTACTCCTGTTTTAAATGAATTAAACGTAACGATTAATGAAGGAGAAAAAATATTAGTTGTTGGGCCAAGTGGTTCAGGAAAATCTACCTTTGCACGTTGTCTGTCTGGGGTTTTACCTAATAAAGACAACAACGACTATATGGGACGTATTGTATACGGAAGAGAAGGAACGACTCCCACTATTTCTAATTTTTTGCCAAATGAACTTGCCATTAGTATGGCAGCCAGTATGGCAGCTCTTAATGAAAAAAATCGTGACAGTAACAATCAAACAGCAGTCCAACCCTTCCAAACATACTTAGAAAAGAAAAAATTAGCCGGTATGGATTGGTTTTTAAGTCGAACGCCTGATTTGAAAGAAAGCTTTAGCAAACTCACTGATAATCAATTTGAAAAGATACATTCAGCAGGGTTCTTTATTGATGATAAACCAGTTTTAATATTAGATGAACCATTAGCAAACTTAGACCCTAAATCAGGGGATGCAGCCATGAAATTTATTGATGAACTAGCCAACCAGACTAATACTACGATTATTATCATCGAGCATCGCTTAGAGGATGCACTTGTATATCCTGTGGAACGCCTTATCTTATTTTCCGACGGCCGTATTATGGCAGATGGTGCGCCATCTGATATTTTAAAAACAGAAGTCTTGAGCGAAATCGGTATTCGCGAGCCACTCTATATTACTGCTATGCGCTATGCCGGTGTTAATTTGGACGAGGTCAACCATTTGGATCTGGTCCATAAACTGAATGGTCCGAATTTAAAAGAGAAGATGGAACAATGGTTATCTTATTTACCGCAATTTGAATACCCTGTTCAGTCAACTGCCCTCTTAGAGTTACAAGATATCAGCTTTAAATATCCATGGAATGTCAGACCCATCCTAAACCAAGTGAGTATTCGAATTAATGAAGGCGAAATGTTGAGTCTAGTGGGTCCTAATGGCTCAGGAAAATCAACCTTAGCTAAAGTGTTGTCCGGTCAAGAGAAGATTCAGACTGGAAAAATACTTTGGAAGGGAGAAGATATTTCTGCTTACAGCGAAGAGGAACTAGAAACTTGTATTGGCTACATCCCACAAAATCCATTTGATTCCATCTCACAAGAAACGATTGATGAAGAACTTGCTTATCGTCTACGGGAACGGAATTTTACTGATCAAGAAATCTCAAGGCGTGTTGAAAAAGTAATTCGCATTTGTAGCTTACAGTATATTCGGCAGTTACCAATGACAGCTTTGAGTTTTGGGCAGCTACGCCGTGTTGCCATCGGTTCGGTTCTCGTTCTCAATCCTGAGTTAATTATTGTGGATGAACCAGCAGCGGGGCAAGATTTTAGCAACTACACAGAAATAATGAATTTTCTCCAATCCATCCACGTCCAAGGGGTCACTGTTTTAATTGTCACTCATGATATGCATTTGATGTTAGAGTATTCTAAACGTACAATCGTAATGGTGAAGGGAAAAGTTATTGCCGATGCGAGTCCTGTATTTGTGTTAGCAAGTCCAGAAATTATTGAAGCTTCGTCTCTGAAAGAGACAAATTTATATACCTTTGCGAAACAAATTAATATGACAGATCCATACGCGTTCACCGAGAAATTCATTCATTATGACCGTGTTGCTCGATTATTTTAATAAAAATCCTACCTACAAGAAAAGCTGAGTTCCTATTTCTCATCTTTTCTGTTTTTTTGCCTATAAGCATTGTTTTTTTAGGAAATAATCTTTATAATTTTAAATGCAGCTAAACAATATAATTACTTATACTAAACTAAGTTTAGAGAAGAGGTAAGACGGTGGATATCGGCAAAAAATTAAAAGAATTACGTCTCCGAAAAAACTTAACGCAGGAAGAGTTAGGAGAGCGAACCGATTTGACCAAAGGGTATATTTCGCAACTTGAAAATGGACTAAGTTCACCTTCTATGGAAACCTTTTTTAATTTATTAGAAGTACTGGGCACCAATCCTAAAACTTTTTTTGATTCAGATTACTCAAGTCAACCGGTTGTCTATACAGCGAGTGATGGGACTATTTTTGAAGATGAAGAAAAGGGTTTTTCAATGAATTGGCTCATGGCTGATTCAAATGATAAAGAAATGGAAGCAGTTATGTTAACCTTAAAACCAAATGGAGAACATAAGCAATTCCCGCCTTCATTATCCGAAACATTTGGATATGTTATGCAAGGCTCGGTAGAATTACAATTAGGGGAGACAGTCTATTCTATAAAAAGGGGACAATCTTTTTATTTTCAAGCAAGAGAATACCATCAGTTAAGAAATAGAAGTCGCGGACCAGCAGAAGTCTTAATCGTCGTGACGAATTCTTATTTATAAATGAAACGAAAGAGCAGGTGTCAATATGGCAGATGAAATGATTATTACCTTAGAAAATGTTAACAAAGTCTATGATAATGAGACAGTTTTACATGATATTGATTTTGAAGTAGAACGTGGAAAATTTTATACCCTTTTAGGGCCATCTGGTTGTGGGAAAACGACTATTTTACGCTTAATTGCTGGATTCACAGAGGCATCTGGTGGAGAAATTCGGATTAATAATGAACGAGTCAACGAGGTACCGCCCAATAAAAGAAAAGTAAACACGGTTTTTCAAGATTATGCTTTATTTCCCCATATGAATGTTTATGACAATGTTGCTTTTGGATTATCATTAAAGAAATTACCTAAAAATGAGATTCAAGAAAAAGTGAAAAATGCTCTGAAACTCGTGCAATTGTCTGGCTATGAAAAACGTGAAATTCGTGAAATGTCTGGTGGGCAACAACAGCGAGTAGCAATCGCGCGAGCAATTGTGAATGAACCAGAAGTACTCTTGTTGGATGAGCCTTTGTCTGCTTTAGACTTGAAGTTGCGGACGGATATGCAATATGAGTTGCGTGAAATCCAACAGCGATTAGGAATCACCTTTATTTTTGTCACTCATGATCAAGAAGAAGCATTAGCTATGAGCGATTGGATTTTTGTTATGAACAAGGGACATATCGTTCAAAGTGGAACACCGGTTGATATTTACGATGAACCGATTAATCGATTTGTAGCTGACTTTATCGGAGAAAGTAATATTGTTCCTGGTAAAATGATTGAAGACTACCGTGTAGGTTTCGTCGGTAAAGAATTTGAATGTGCCGATGCTGGAATTACGCCTGGGGAAAAAATTGAAATTGTTATTCGTCCAGAGGATTTAGAATTAACATCGGTCGAAAAAGGAAAGTTAATTGTCAAAGTTGATACGCAACTATTCCGCGGCGTCCATTATGAAATAATTGGATATGATGAGGATGGAAATGAGTGGATGGTTCACTCAACTAAAAAAGCCGATATTGGCTCTGAAGTGGGCTTGTATTTCAATGCCGAAGATATTCATGTCATGCGTCTAGGAGAAACCGAAGAAGAATTTGATGCACGTCTGGAAAGTTATGATGAGTGAGGAGGGCCAAGATGACAAAACAAGCTAAATACTGGTTCGCGACCCCATATGTTTTATGGTTAGGACTATTCGTCATTGTTCCTGTTTTATTAATTCTATATCAATCTTTTTTTGATATTTCAGGTAACTTTACATTAAGTAACTATACCGCTTATTTCACATCAGGTAATTACTTAACAATGACAATCAATTCATTTTTTTATGCCTTATTAATAACAGGTTTTACTTTTTTGATTAGTTATCCGACTGCTTTATTTTTGAGTCGAACAAAGTACAAACAACTCTGGCTGTCGCTAGTCATTCTACCAACCTGGGTTAATCTCCTTTTAAAAGCTTACGCTTTTATTGGAATATTTAGTCAAAGCGGTTCGGTCAATCAATTTCTGACTTTTCTAGGATTGGGACCGCAACAAATTCTTTTTACCGATTTCAGTTTTATATTTGTAGCAACCTATATTGAACTACCTTTTATGATTTTACCTATTTATAACTCCATTATGGAAATAAATCCCTCGCTACAAATGGCGAGTTTCGACTTAGGAGCGACGCGTTGGGAAACCCTAAAACGGGTTATTTTTCCATTAAGTATGACAGGCGTTCGAAGTGGCTTTCAAGCAGTATTTATTCCTTCGCTCTCTCTCTTTATGTTGACGCGAATGATCGGTGGAAACCGCGTTATTACTCTAGGGACGGCTGTGGAACAACATTTCTTAGTGACTCAAAATTGGGGAATGGGTTCAACAATTGGAGTGGTCTTAATTATATCGATGATCCTAATTTTACTTTTAACCGGTGACCGAAAAAATAAAGGAGGAAGTAAAGTATGAAATTAACTTCTAACTCCAAAGGAAATAATATTTTCCTTTTCATAATATTTGTTATCCTTTACTTACCTATTTTTTATCTGATTTTTTATTCTTTCAACGCCGGTGGAACGATGAATCAGTTTACTGGCTTCACCTGGGAGCATTATCAAGCGGTTTTTGAAGACACACGTTTAATTGGGATTGTATTAAATACCTTATTAGTAGCCATGCTGGCCGCTTTATTAGCGACTTTTATTGGTACTTTTGGAGCCATTTATATTTATTATGTTAAAAAGAAGCAAAATAAAAAACTGTTATTGAGTTTAAATAGTATTTTAATGGTATCACCAGATGTTATTATCGGTGCCAGCCTCTTGATCCTTTTTACCTTAATTGGTTTTAATTTAGGATTTGTTTCCGTTCTTCTTTCGCATGTTGCCTTTTCTATTCCGATTGTCGTTTTGATGGTTCTACCACGTCTTTATGAAATGAAAGACTCGATGATTCAAGCAGCAGAAGATTTAGGAGCCAATTCTTGGCAAGTGATTTCACGCATCTTACTGCCAAGTATTACACCAGGGATTTTAAGTGGCTTCTTTATGGCTTTTACCTACTCTTTAGATGATTTTGTGGTAACTTTCTTTGTAACCGGGAATGGCTTTAGTACATTAGCAGTTGAGATTTATTCACGCGCCCGCCGTGGTGTCAGTCTAGAAATCAATGCTTTGAGTGCTTTAATGTTCATATTTACACTAGCTTTAGTACTTGGATATAATGGCATTCAGATTTATGGACAGAAGCGCCGCGAAAAAGCCGCTAAAACAGTTCACTTTATAGAAAGTGAGGGGATTTCATTATGAGAAAGCTATTGATAGGGATTCTCTCAGTTTTGGCTTTTTCCTTATTACTTGTTTCTGGAATTGACTATTTGAATCATGCGCAGGGGTTTACCGGGGATAATACGCTAACGGTTTATAACTGGGGCGATTATATTGATCCTTCTTTATTGAAAGAATTTGAAGAAGAAACCGGCTATAAAATTTCTTATGAAACCTTTGACTCCAACGAAGCCATGTATACAAAAATAAACCAAGGTGGAACGTCTTATGATATTGCCGTTCCGTCAGAATACATGATTTCCCGGATGATTGAGGAAAACATGTTACGAGAATTAGACCATAGCCAAATTAAAGGATTAGAGCATATTAATCCGCGCTTTTTAGATTTAAGTTTTGATAGAGGCAATGACTATTCTATTCCTTATTTTTGGGGTACTTTAGGGATTATTTATAACGATAAGATGATTGAGGATATACCTACCTCCTGGAATGATTTATGGGATGATAGTTACCGCAATGAGTTAATGCTTATAGATGGTGCCCGTGAAGTAATGGGAATTGGTTTGCAGAGCGAGGGTTATTCTTTAAACTTAAAGAATAAACAAATACTAGTCGAAATAGCTGCGAAATTAAAAGAAATGACTCCCAATGTAAAAGCCATTATTGCCGATGAAATTAAGATGTATATGATTCAAGAAGAAGCCTCCATTGCGGTTAGTTTTTCTGGTGAAGCAAGTGAAATGGTTTGGGAAAATGAGAATTTACACTACGTAATCCCAGAAGAAGGCACAAACTTATGGTTTGACAATATTGTGATTCCTAAAACAGCTAAAAATGTGGAAGGTGCCTATGCCTTTATAAACTTTTTACTCGAACCTGAAAATGCCGCCATCAATGCAGAATATGTGGGTTACTCAACACCAAACGATGCTGCTAAAGAATTAATGGATCCCGAAATTATTGCCGATCCGCAATTTTATCCATCTGATGCAGCCATTGAAAATATGGAAGTTTACGAAAATTTAGGGCCAGAATGGTTAGGTCTTTATAATGATTTGTTTTTAGAAGTAAAAATGTATCGAAATTAATGAAAGACTAGAAGGAATCTAATTCCTTCTAGTCTTTTTTGTGCAAAAGTGGTTATTATATTGATTTAATTCTCAGATTAGAGTTTCAAAATAAGTTGATGTGGTCATTATTTTTATTTTATCCCCACCCTGGCTCTAAAATATATACAAAAGTGGACATTAACAATTATTTTGATTGATTTTCTCATCTATATCTTATTTTCGAAAGAATAGCCTATGTTATAATGTGGTTACTACAAATACAGAGGATTGGTGAACCATGGAATTGAAAAAAGCAGTGGGTATCGAAGCCGCGAAGTATATTGAAGATGGAATGGTTGTAGGATTAGGGACAGGCTCAACCGCATATTATTTTGTTGAAGAAATTGGTCGTCGTGTCAAGGAAGAACATTTAAATGTAACCGGTGTAACAACATCGACACGAACAAAAGAACAGGCTGAAAGTTTAGGAATACCACTAAAAAGTGTTGATGAAGTCGAACGAATCGCTATTACAGTGGATGGAGCAGATGAAATCAGTAAAGATTTTCAAGGGATTAAGGGTGGCGGTGGTGCGCTCTTAATTGAAAAAATTGTTGCTAATAATTCTGACCAAGTAATTTGGATTGTTGATCAGAGCAAAATGGTTGATGAGCTAGGAGCTTTTCCACTACCAATTGAAGTGATTAAATATGGTTCACAACATATATTCAATCAATTAAAAGCAAAAGGGTATAACCCAGAATTTCGTACTAACCAAGATGGCAGTCGCTATCTAACCGATGAAGAAAACTATATTATAGATTTACATATGGGTAAAATTACCGATCCTCTTTCATTAGGAAATGAATTGATTGAAATGGTTGGTGTGGTTGAACATGGGCTTTTCTTAAATCGTGTCAACCGTGTATTAGTCGGAACAGATGAAGGCGTCAAAGATATCAAAGTTGAACGATAAAAATTGAAAGGGTGGCTATACTTATGAGAATGGTTGATCTCATTGTTAAAAAACAAGAAGGTAAGGAATTATCTAAAGAAGAAATTCACTATATAATTAACGGTTTTACAAATGGGAGTATCCCAGATTACCAAATGAGCGCACTTGCGATGGCGATTTATTTCCAAGATATGACTGATAATGAACGGATGGAAATGACCATGGCAATGGCAGAATCAGGGGATCAAATTGATTTGTCTGAGATTGAAGGAATCAAAGTAGACAAACACTCTACTGGTGGAGTAGGGGATACAACTACATTGGTATTAGCACCACTTGTTGCAAGTACTGGGGTTCCAGTTGCTAAAATGAGTGGACGTGGTCTGGGACATACTGGTGGGACAATTGATAAATTGGAATCAATCCCTGGTTTTCACGTTGAAATATCAGAAGAGCGATTCATTGAATTAGTAAATAAAAATAAACTATCAGTCGTCGGGCAATCAGGCGACTTGACTCCTGCTGATAAAAAATTATATGCCTTACGTGATGTAACAGGAACCGTTAATTCCTTATCATTAATAGCAAGTTCTATTATGAGTAAAAAAATCGCTTCAGGAGCAGATGCAATTGTTCTGGATGTAAAAGTGGGCGCAGGAGCTTTTATGAAAACAACAGAAGCTGCTGAAGAATTAGCTAAAGCCATGGTTCGAATTGGAAATCTAGCTGGACGCAATACAATGGCAATTATTTCTGATATGAGCCAACCACTTGGACAAGCAATTGGTAATGCGCTTGAAGTAGAAGAAGCGATTGAAACCTTAAAAGGAAAAGGCCCAGATGATTTAAAAGAATTGTGTTTGGTTTTAGGAGCGCAAATGGTTTATCTAGGTGGAGGAGCAGACTCACTAGAAGCAGCACGAACCTTGCTAGAAGAAAAATTAGCTAATGGACAAGCACTAGAAAAATTCAAAGAATTCATTGCCTCTCAAGACGGAAATCCCGAAGTGGTAAATGACTATAGCCTCATGCCGCAAGCATCCTTTACTAAAGATGTCAAAGCAGAGCAGTCAGGATTTGTGACTGAAATTATTGCCGATAACATTGGTGTAGCTGCGATGAAGTTAGGTGCAGGACGTGCAACCAAAGAATCAGAAATTGATCTAGCAGCCGGTTTAATGCTACATAAAAAAGTAGGCGACGCAGTTGAAGTTGGCGAAGTCATCGTCACTTTATATGCTAATAAAGAAGAGATGACTGAAGCAGAAAATATGGCGTTAGCTGCTTACAAAATTGGGGAAGAGCAACTTATCCCCACACTGATCCATGAAGTTATTACTAAATAAAAAAATTCGTAAGGCTAAAAACCTTACGAATTTTTTTAATCTTTAATAGTAATCCCAACAATTTCATCACTAATATCTAAAAAAGCATCAATTAAGTCACTATTGTCAAGTTTATTAGGGATGTATAAAAAATAAGTAAAGGTATAAATTAATTCGCCATCTACTCGGGACATCGCAAAGTCTTCATTAATTTTATGAAGTTCATAGGTTTCAAATACTTTCCGAACTTCTTTGATATGCCTATCATTAGTCATTTTGATAATTAATACGTGCTTTTCTCCCGGCTTGGTGACTTTTTTTAATAAGTATAAAACTGAGATGAGAATGAGTGTTGAAGAAATAGATAAGAAGTAATAACCCATTCCAACAGCAATACCAAGACCTGAAACGGCCCAAATGGTCGCGGCTGTTGTTAAACCGGATATGGTATCCATCTGTGTAGTCAAAATTGCACCCGCTCCTAAAAAACCAATACCACTAACAATTTGAGCGGTAATACGCGCGAAATCTGTTGACAGTACCCCATGTAGCTCTGGATCAGCAGAAACCATTTGTATAACAGAAAAAGATATCTTTATTTGAATAATCGTTAGAATACAGGCAGATACACATACAATGATATTCGTTCGAATTCCAGCTGATTGGTTTTTGCGCTCTCTTTCAAGTCCAATAATTGAACCAATTAAAACAGCCACAACCAATCGAACGGTGACTTCCATATTGTCTAAAATATACATTAACGCACCTCCCGTTCCTATTTGCATCTATTTTAATGCATTACAAGCAAAATGTACAAAAGAAGCTGATTACTATCGTACCAAATTATGTTAAAATCAAAACTACTAAAATTTAATGAGGAGGTATTCTTTTGCAAAAAGACGATTGGTTGGCCGGCGCTAAAATTATTTTTCCGATTAGTATTAGCTATATACCGTTGGGGTTAGCATGTGGAATTTTACTTCAACAATCAGGTTTTCATCCTTTTTCAGTTTTTATGGCTAGCTTATTGATTTATGGAGGGGCTTCTCAATTTCTAATAGCGTCCATGCTATTAAGTGGTGCGGCAATTATTGAAATCATTACCATGGTTTTCTTTATAAACTTACGGCATTTATTGATGGCTTCAACCTTCGCTAAAAGACTCAAAAGGCAATCAACACGCTTTAACCTCTTATTTGCCCAAATCATTACCGACGAGTCCTTTGCAGTGAATACGATGAAGTTTAAAGTGGATAAAGATTGGACACCCGAAAAAGCATTAGCAGCAGGTATTATTGCCCACATGACTTGGGTTGGTAGTACCTTTATTGGTTCCTTATTAGGCAATACGATCGCTTTGTCAACGGTTGTGATGAATTATGTATTAACAGCTATGTTTATTTTTTTACTTGTTTCTCAGATGGATAATCAGATTGTTGTTTGGACGGGGATATTTGGAATGGCTGTAGCTATTTTATTAAAGCTCATTTTGCCGAGCGGAATTGTCATATTATTTGCTTCAGTGTTAGCCTCTTTATTTGGTCTTAGCCTGGAATTATTTAAAGATTGGAAAGGAGCGCGACTACATGAATCCTGATATCTTGCTAATTATTTTTGGAGCCGCTTTGGTAACCTACCTACCGCGTTTAATACCCATTCTTGCATTTAGAAATGCACAATTGCCGGAGTGGTTTCAAAAATGGATGACTTATTTACCAATATCAATTTTTGCTTCTCTTATCGCGACTGATATTTTCTTTTAGGAGGATCAATTAACTTTTAACTTAATGACCAATGTTAAACTGTTACCCTCCATTATAACCGTCTTGGTCGCCTATAAAACCAAAAGTATGATTTATGCCATTCTAGCTGGCGTTTTCTCCATCGCACTATTCATTTGGCTTACTTAATTTAAATACAAATAAAAAGTAAACAGACAGATTCAAGTCTAACTTGAGTCTGTCTGTTTACTTATTTTGATCGCAGGCTAAAGGAACGGTAATCAATCATGCGCATGTCGCACCAATCGATGATGTCTCTTTGGAAAATAAGATCTGTTTCTTGCAATTCTGTAATTGATTTTTTACCAAGTAAAGTCATAATAGCGATTAGTTTATCACGCCATCCTTCTAGGGTCATAATAGTCTTTTCAGGGCCATCATTTACGACCATGTTTAAGAGTTGACCAGATAGACCAACTGCTTCTGCTCCTAGACTGAGCGCTTTAATAATATCGTAAGGTGTTTTAACTCCACCAGAAGCTAAAATATGAACGTCGCTCTTGAACTCATAGGCTTCCAATAAGGAAATAACCGTTGATTGACCCCAATTTTCCAAATCATCATAAGAAAAACTTGTCCGACGTTCGTTTTCAATTGCAGCAAAGTTTGTACCACCACGGCCTGAAACATCCACCCATTGTACGCCTATAGACATCAACTGTTGAATAGTTTGACGGCTCATTCCAAAACCAACTTCTTTGACCATAACAGGGACACCGACGTGAGCCACAATCTGTTCAATTTGTTTGAGCCAGATAGAAAAATCGCGGTCGCCTTCAGGCATAACCAGTTCTTGAGGTGCATTTATATGAATTTGTAACCCATTTGCCTGCAAAATATCAACCGCACGTTTGGCATTCTCGACAGAGTGATTGGGGCCCATATTAGCAAGCACAAACCCATTAGGATTAACGTCGCGAATAACTTTAAAGCTATCTACAAGCTCGGGATGTTTAATAGCGGCACTAACGGATCCAGAAGCCATTACAAGGTTCAATTGACGTGCAACTTCTGCCAAATCGGCATTGATTTTTTTAGTTTTTTCACTACCACCGGTCATCCCATTAATATAAAAGGGGAGGGGCATATCGTGTCCTAATAGATGCGCTTGAAGCGACACATCTTTTGTGGCCATTTCGGGAAAGGAATGATGGACAAAGCGGACCTTTTGAAAATCAGATTGACTTCCAGAGACATATTGTTTTTCAGCTAGTTCTACGTGTTCATCTTTACGTTTCGAGTCTATATTCATTTTTCACCCTCACAGTCTTCTTGATAAACCTCTAACGGCAGAGGTTGAATCCTAGCTTTTTCCCATTCTTGGAGGAGGAGGTGAGCAGCAGCTTTATCATTTAATAAGGCAATACCACAATCTCCACCACCTGCACCGGATGTTTTTGAAGCCGCATCATAGGAGCTGGCAATCTTAATTAACTGCTCTAATAAAGTGGTTTCAATCGGCACCCCAGCTTTAGCAGCGAGTTCTTTAAGAATAAATCGGTTTTTACGAATGTTGTCTTTAATTTCTGATATATTTTTATTATCAAAAGCAGAGATTAAGTCAGTCACAATTTGTTTACTTTTTTGTAAAAATTGTGGGAAAAACTCAGCCATATCGACGCGTTGTTGGTTCACTTTATCAACAAGATGCGTGGTTGATGCAGGGCTAGCAGTCCAGCCAATTAAAAGCTGTATTTCCTTTGGAACAGTTAAGCGGTGAACCATAAGCCCAGGCCAATTTAATGCCACGAGCTCGGTTATTGATAAGCTGGCTTGTTTTTCGATGACCCAATCGCGGTCAAAAGAAGCATAAGCAATCCAACCGGTATAAGCACTCGCTGCAATATCACCAAAAGAACCATTACTTTTGACAACTAAATGAGCCAGACTAGATAATTTATAAACAAGTTCGGGGGAAATAGTAAGACCATAAAATTGCAGTAAAGCTTTAACCGTTGCCACGGTTACCGCACCACTAGAGCCAAGACCATATTTTTTTCCTTTAGCATTATCCAGTTCACTTTCAACTGAAAGATGGAAAAACCGCAGGGAAATTCCTTGTTCTTGAATATAATCTTCGGTAATTTTAATTGCTTCTGTAATATAAATAAAGGTGTTTTCTCTTTGATCAATGTAGAGGGAACCATCTAATCGTGTCCAAGGAATGGGTAAGCCTTGGTTTAAAGATGAATGGATGGAGCCGCTATCGATAGCTTCCTCTAAGGTTACCGTAATAAATTGATTAACGGCCACTAAAATAGCAGGATGTGCGGGTGTTACCACGGCATACTCACCTGCTATAAATAACTTTCCTGGTGCACTGGCTTGTATCACTGTCCTCTTCCTCTCTAACGAATGGACCACCCATAGACCTGTGCTTCATTGTCTGTAAGGGGGCGAATTCCGGGTCCAGGACCACTAATGAGTACTTGTTCCTCAGTGAAATCCTCTAGCAATTTTTGCTTGATTTTTTCCGCTTCTGAGAGACGACAGAGTACTTTAACGTTTGGTCCGGCATCCATGGTAACATAACATAAAAGGCCTTCCTCTCGCAACTTTTTGACAGTTTGTATAGCTTTCATGCTATCCGGTTCAAAGTAGATAATCGGTCTTTTAGCCCCCAACATCGATCCGTGCATTTTCATGGCGCTATGCTCTGTAATTTCACCTAATCGTTTAAAATCATGTTCATGAATGGCTTCCTTAATAGCAATTAAATCATCTTTAGCAGAAGAAACCCAAGCCGGATAAAAAGGAGAGGTTTCAACCGTTTGTTTCATACCTAAGCGGCTTGATATCTTTTTAGCAGTTTTATTAACTGCCACAATAACCATGCCAATATCCCAATCGGCAGGGTCAATCGGAATTGCCATAGAATCTTCTGATGAAGTTCCTTTTTGCCATTCAACGAATCCTCCAAAAAGACTCCGAGTGGAACTGCCAGAACCACGACGCGCATATGTAGATAGTTTCTGTGGATCCATCTGAAGACCGGTTACCTGGTTCATTGCACCCGCTAAAGCAGCAAAGGCCGAAGCAGAAGATGCTAACCCTGCAGCAGTTGGGACATGGTTGATACTTTCTACTCGAAAAGCCGAAGAAATACCAGCCTCTTTTCGAAATAAATCAAGAAATTTTGAAATCTTTTTTGTTTCTTCTTCCGATTGTTCGTGGTTATTTAATATGAAAGAATCTTTTGCACCTTCATCTAAACGGCTGACAAAGGTATCGGTGTACAATTCGTTTAACGTGAGCGACAAACTGCTATTCATAGGGATAAATAGCGTCTCATCTTCCTTGCCCCAGTATTTAATTAACGCGATATTCGTATGTGCGCGAAAGGCAGCGTTTTTCAAACCTTAACCTCCTCATTTAAATAAGTAATCCATGTTTTAACAGCACCTGAATTTAGTAGAGCTTGACTAATTTTATCAGCAGCATTTTTATTAGCCGCTAAAGCAATCATACAGCCACCACGTCCGCCTCCAGTTAGTTTAGCACCTAATGCACCAGCCTCTTTGCCAGCTTCTACAAGGCGGTTTAATTCCGTACTTGAGACACCTAGGTCAGATAATAAATCATGTGCTTCACTCATGGCTTGACCCAATGCAATTGGTTGGTTGGTTTCTAAATAAGTGCGTGCTTTTTCAGCTAATAAGCCTAATTTTTCTATTTGTTGCTTAGTTTTTTGTTTTTCATTCGTTTCTAAGCGACTGGCAATACTACCAACTGCTGCTTTGGTTTGTCCAGTTACACCCGTATCTGCTACTACAAGGTAGCCATCCAAACGCAAGTCAAACTCAACAAAAGGGTGTCCCTTTCTATAGAAAACAGGATGATCACCACTTGTCATGATGGCATCCAGACCACTCGGATTACCGTGTGCAATTTTTTCAGAAACATCAACCAATTCCAGTAACCGCTGGTGGGAAAGCGGCTGATGATAGTAATGATAAATTGCTCGGGTAATGGCTACCGCTACTGCTGCACTGGAACCCATTCCTCGCTCTGGAGGAATGGTACTATTGACCGATATCATTAGTTTTTCGTTTTCTTTATCTAAACTAAGTAGAGCAGTCTCAATTGCTGTTTTTAAACTTTGCAAGACTTCAGGCATATCATCGGCAATACCACTGTAGTAAGAACAGTCAATAATTGTGGCTTCATTAGCTGGTTTAATGGTTGCTTCCATATGAACAGCTGGAAAGGGAAGAGCAATGGAGGGATGTCCATAAACAACTGAATGTTCTCCCATTAAGATAATTTTTCCGTGTGACGTACCGATAATTTGTTCATTTTTCATTTGTCATCTTCCTTTATAAGAGCGTACTCTATTTTGCAAACCATGATAGAATAAATGGCGCTGCATAAAGAGTCATAAATTGAATACCAAAATTCATTCCTAGTTTATTCAAGTAGCCACCAATAAAGCCAATCAAGATGACACCAAAAATATTTAATAGACCAGCGTCCATATAAGCCAGTAACAAAACTAAACCGATAAAAAGACCCAAAATCGCTTCATGGGGAATTTTTGTTAGTACAAAAGTAGTAATTTGAGTAGCGTAGCGCAAAGCTAGGTAATAGACAATTGTAACCGCAACTAAAGCTCCCATAGTAATCGCTACAACAAACTCAAAACCAGATAGAGCGTGATGAATATTATTTTCCATTGAAAAAATTGGCGGAGCTGTAAAGAGAGCACCACCAGGGCCAATGGCTGCAGGAGACAAAGGAATTCCTAAGGCGACTACACAGATGATAATTCCTGAAAGATAAGTAGACTGCGCTAAAGCACTCATTGTAACAATCGAGGTACTCGCCTTTTCGATGGGATCTTTTTTCCGTTTACCAACCAATTCTCCAAAAAGAATAATCAATCCAACCGGGCTTAAAACAAAAACAAAGGTTGAAAAGAAAGAAGCTAGCATCGCCGCAATGGATTCGTCTTTTTTAATAATTTGGAAAGGATTTAAAGTTAGATTTTCTTTAGAAATCGTTGGAATCAGCGTTTCTTTAAGTTTATCAGTCTCAAGCTTCGAGCGGTTAGCAGGGATAAGGAAAGATAATAGATTAACTAATAGTGGTCCTACAGTAATTCCTAGGAAAAATGAGGTCGTAATATTTTTTTCCGGTAAAACAATACCTAATTCCCAATAAATGGTTCGCAAACTTTGAAAAAGCATAGCTAAAGGGATAATCATGAGTAATGAAAGTAATTTAGCCTTGCCCATGAGTGAGAGAAAAATAGCACCAAAAACAAAGAGCCAACTCGCATATTCTTTAATAACGCCAGCTTGTGATGCGATTAGGTTGGCAATTAAGAGACTTGTTGGAAGAGCCACTAAGACACCAATCAAAGAACCAGCGGCCGCTTTACGAATGTTTTCATGTGTCAAACCCGCTCTTTTTATAGTCATAGCATGAGGAATCATTGGGGTTGACATGACACCACCAGGTAAACCTACTACGAGTGTCGGCATCGCATTCATTAAATTCAAAGCGACAATTGCTGAGATGAAAAAGGTTAAAACGACAATAGGTTGAACACCAGCTAAAATAACTGCAAGAGTAATTGGCATTAAAACGGCCGTTTCATCTGTTCCAGGAATAAACCCAATCATTGTATAAAGAACGGTGGCTCCTATTGAAGCTAAAAACATTTGCAAAAGAAGTGTTAGATCCATCTAATCAACCTCCTGTGAAGGACTTTTAGAGATGAGTCGTTTAGGTTTTATAAAAAAGGTATTAATAAGAAGCGCTATAATAGCGCCCGCTAATCCAAAGAAAAGCTGCTTGGTGGTATCACCATTTGGCGCTAGAAAATAACCAAGCATAGTTAAGCTACCAGACAGGATGATGGCTACTACTAAATCTTTCAAATTGACTAAGTCGCCCCATAGCTCTAGGTATTTTGTTTCTTTTTTCAAGGTACTCATCCTTTCTGTATTTCTATTTTCTTCATTTTAGCTAAGGGACTGTATAAAGTAAACAAATCACGGCTTATTTTAAGAAAACTTAACTGCTATTCTAAAAAAAAGATTGGTAATGATAGAAACTAGTGAATTAATCGTAAATTATGATACAATTATTTAAAATGTATGTAGCATGAAAGGAAAGTTCATGAATTCAAATAGTAACTACTATAGAATTGATCGTGATGAGTGGAAAAATTTTCATCAAGATTCAGTACCTTTATTATCTGAAGATAAACTAAAAGGTTTAATTTCTCTAAATGATAAATTATCTTTAGCGGATGTAAAAGATATTTACGTCCCTTTAGTAGAAGTCATTGACTTATATGCCAAAAACTATCGTAATTTAAGACGAATGAAAAGTTCTTTTCTAGGCCGCTCCTATGAACCAGCACCTTTAATTATCGGTGTTTCCGGTAGTGTCGCGGTTGGTAAAAGTACAACAGCCCGCGTTTTGCAAAAATTACTTCAGAAGTTTTATCCGGATAAAAAAATTGGTATGATTACAACGGATGGGTTTTTGTATCCGAATGCTGAGCTTAAAAGGCGGGGGATTTTAAACCGAAAAGGATTCCCTGAAAGCTACGACATGGGAAAATTGATTCAGTTTTTGTTGGATATTAAAACAGTAAAACCGCATGTGAAATATCCTATTTACTCACATCGTATTTACGATGTGGTTCCAAACGCGTATAATGAAATACATCAGCCTGACATATTGATTGTGGAAGGGATCAATGTTTTACAGCTTCCTACAAATGAACAGATTTATGCCAGTGATTTTTTTGATTATTCTATTTATGTGGATGCTGCAGTTGAGAACATTGAAAATTGGTATCTGGAACGATTTGAAATGTTAATGGATTTAGCAATCGACCAACCGGATAACTATTACTATTCCTATGCAATTGGCAATCGCCAAGAAGCTATTGAAATGGCGAGAGGGGTTTGGAAGACGGTTAACTTGCCTAACTTGGTGAATTTTATCGCACCAACGATGACGCGAGCAGACTTGATTATTCACAAAACAGATAATCATTTTATTGATTATTTAAATATAAAAAAATATTAATTGGAGGATGACACACTCATGACAAAAGATTTTACGACCATCGAAAAAATAATTGTGCTCGACTTTGGTAGTCAATACAACCAACTGTTGACACGCCGCATACGTGAACTAGGGGTATTTGCAGAATTACTTTCACACCGGACGACAGCAGAAGATATCAAAAAAATGGAGAACGTGAAAGGAATTATTTTCTCTGGTGGACCAAATAGTGTTTATCAAGAAGGATCTTTTACCGTTGATCCTGCTATCTACGAGCTTGGCTTACCTGTTCTAGGTGTTTGCTACGGTATGCAGCTAATGACGATGGCTTTCGGAGGTCGTGTTGAAAGCAGTCATAAACGTGAGTATGGTCGTTCTGAAATTGAAATCCTCGAAAATGAAACAGGGCTATTTAAAGGTTTAGACCAAAACGAAACCGTGCTAATGAGTCATGGTGACTTAATTACTGCTGTCCCTGAAAATTTCCAAGTAACAGCTAAAAACGAACACTGTCCAGTCGCAGCATTTGCTAACCCTGAACGCCAATTATATGGGGTGCAATTTCATCCAGAAGTGCGTCATTCTGTGCATGGTAACGAAATGCTTCATAATTTTGCCTTTGATATTTGTGGTTGCCAAGGAGATTGGTCGATGGCTGACTTTATCGATATGGAAGTGGAGAAAATCCGTCAAACGGTCGGCGATAAACAAGTGCTACTCGGACTTTCTGGTGGGGTAGACTCGTCTGTTGTGGGTGTATTACTGCAACGTGCGATTGGCAATCAATTAACATGTATTTTTGTAGATCACGGCTTGTTGCGTAAGGACGAAGCAGATTCTGTTATGGCTAGTTTAGAAGGTAAATTTGGCTTGAATGTTATAAAAGTGGATGCAAAAGAGCGTTTCTTATCTAAACTTGCAGGTGTTTCTGATCCAGAGAAAAAACGTAAAGTAATCGGAACAGAATTTATTCGTGTGTTCGATGATGAAGCAACCAAATTAAAAGGAATTGAATTCCTTGCACAAGGAACCATTTATTCAGATGTTATTGAGAGTGGGACTGAAACAGCACAAACAATTAAATCACACCATAATGTTGGTGGGTTACCAGACGATATGCAATTCAAATTGATTGAACCTTTAAATACATTATTTAAAGATGAAGTCCGTAAACTAGGTGTCGAATTAGGGATGCCTGAAACGCTAGTATGGCGTCAACCTTTCCCAGGACCAGGCCTCGGTATTCGTGTTCTTGGCGAAATTACCGAAGAAAAACTGGAAATCGTTCGTGAATCTGATGCGATTCTTCGCGAAGAAATTGCAAAAGCAGGACTCGACCGCGAAATCTGGCAATACTTCACTGTCTTACCAGGTATCAGAAGTGTGGGCGTTATGGGAGATGGACGTACTTATGACTATACAGTCGGTATCCGTGCAGTTAATTCTGTAGACGGGATGACTTCTGAATGGGCACGCATTCCGTATGACGTTCTTGAAGTTGTTTCACGCCGCATCGTAAACGAAGTGGACCACGTCAACCGAATTGTCTATGATATTACCAGCAAGCCACCAGCTACTATTGAGTGGGAATAATGTTTAAATATGCTGAAATCCTTCGTAAAAGGGTTTCAGTTTTTTTATGACTTTTATAAATATAAAGTTTACTTTTCATTGAATATTAACAGAATGCTGTTAAACTATTAAGAATACAACTGTTCGTTAAAAGGAGGCACTATGAGAAAAACAAAGACGTCGCTTATTATTTTTCACATTATCACCATGTTTCAGGGGATTTCTAATAATTTAGCGCATCCTGTTACCCCCGCATTTATAAATAATCTAGAACTACGGGATTCCATGTTTGGTACGGCATTTGCCAGTATGGCCTTAGGAATTTTTTTATTTTCATTATTTTGGGGAGAATTGTCCTCTCGTATTAAAAAGTCGACCATTCTTTTAATTACCTTATTTGGTTATGGTTTCGCGCAGTATTTATTTATGAATGCCACGACAGAAATTTCTGTCATTTTAGCGCGCTTTTTGGCAGGAATTTTTTCCGGTGGTTTCCAAGTTTCACAGCTTAACTACCTTGTCAGCCAAAGTAAACCCGAAGATCGTGGTTATCAATTGACCTTGAGCAGTATTTTTATTAGTGCAGCTGGAACTGTCGGCTTTTTCATAGGTGGTTTTGTTGGCGATATTTCTATCTTCTTAACTTTCCAAATCCAAATTGCGCTCTGCATGATCGTAGGGTTATCCTATTTTATTTTTCTTAACAAAACTGAATCCGTTCAGGACTCGGAACCGTTTGAGATTAAGAAATTAAATCCATTTAAGTCTTTTGCGAACGTGAGAGTGATCTTAGTTCCAGTAGTTGTAATTCTCATGGTATCAGTGTTCTTGTCATACGTTTCGATTACGTCATTTGATCAAACTTTTAATTACTTTGTCCGTGATGTCTATAATTTCCCACCGTCTTATAACGGCGTTCTTAAGATGGGGACAGGATTAATCGGTATTATTGCTAACTTTACTATTAGTATGTACCTCATTAAAAAGACCAATGTCAAGCGCTCTTATACGATTTTGATGGTCGTGATGGCGCTGTCAGGTGTGACTGTTGTACTAGTTAATCAACTGTGGTTACTTATTGTCTTTGCTTTCATTTTCCTTGCTATTGATGCTATGAGTAAACCGTTGCAACAAACGATTGTCTCGGGGATGTCTTCAGACTATCACGAATCTCATGTCTTAATGGGTTTATATAACACAATGAAATCTTTAGGGTTAATAGTAGGGGCGCTCATAGCTGGTTTCCTTTACGAATGGTATAAAATTGGTCCATTCATATTAGCAAGTATGGCTATTTTAATAGCAGCACTTTTTATGGCAAGTGTCTATAAAAAGACGAGTAGTCAAGTTCAGTAAAGTAAAGAAGCCTTTTTGAAAGGCTTCTTTATTTTGAGTGGGATGATGTAATTCTTCTAACAAGCTAAGTCTGTTAAGTTTGTGGTATATTATATAAAAATACTAGGAGGGTGTTATGAATTCCATTGTTAAAACATCTCGTAAACTTCTCTTAATGGTATCTATACTCTTTGGCTTATTCTTTCTTATTTTTATGGCAAACCAATTTGTTTTATTTTTTGATTTATTGACACGTATCCACCCTTATTTGGCTAACATAGTCACGTCACTATTAGCCCTTACTATTCTTTATTTAATCATTCGGATGCTTCTACTATGGAAAAAGAGTTCTAAACTAGCTATTTTACCAGATAATCCCACTGAAGAAGAAAGAGAAACTTATTATCAGTCTATGATTTATTTCTTGAAACGTAATCCTAATATGAAAGAGATCAACTTTGATGATGATACGTTATCAAAGGAAGAGTTAGTTGAGATAGGTTTTCAAAAACTTGATCAGTTATCAACACCGATTATTCAAAAAAATGCCAACGAAATTTTTCTATCTACGGCTATTTCTCAAAATGGCTCTTTAGACAGTATTGCCGTTTTGATAACGCTGATGAAGATGGTTTGGCGATTGGCAGCGATTTACCAAACAAGACCTACTTTTAAAAGCCTTGGTAAACTGTATATCCAAGTCGCTTCTGTCGTCTTTATGGCACGGACCATAGAGGATTCAGATTTAATTGAATCACAGATGGAGCTACTCATTACAACTATTTTAGGCGAGAGCATCGCTTCAGCCATTCCCGGTATGATTCCCATTACAAATTTAATTGTCTCTTCCTTAATGGAAGGATCCTTAAATGCACTCTTGACCTTTCGAGTGGGAATTATTACTCAAAGTTACTTAGGAATGGAAAAACCTGAGACAAAATCTTTCATCCAAAAAAATGCGTCTGTACGTGCATTAACGCAAATTGGCGGAATTATCAAAGAAAACGGTAAAGTCGTTGCTAGGTCCGTTTTAAAAGCGACTAAAAATGTGACATCTAATACCGCGAAAAAATGGTTTAAGTTTGAATAGTGAGAAAATAATTTTTTCCATTTAATAGATGAGGGGATTATTTGATTTCCTTTTATTTCGCCCAGTTTTAAGAGTTCACATTTCAAACATATGAACTTCATACCCAATTGACTCAAGATACTTTACCAATTCATCAGTCTTGAAATGAAAACTCATTCGTTGCTCTGACATAATCTCCTTGTCGATGTAGACGCGAATATCGTTATCGGTATTATTAAGAAGTCCAAACGGAGAGACAACACCAGGTGGTAAGTGCATCTTTTCGTATAATGATTCTGATGAAGCTATTTTAATGCGTTTCGTTTGAATAATTTCTGAAAAGCGTTTCATATCCATCCGCTTACTGTCATCCATAATCACTAAATAAAAGTTTCTTTTTTTCTTGTCGGTCAGAAACATAGTTTTTGTACGGACACCTTCAACGCCTTCGATAAAATGATTGGCCTGTTCGGTAATAAGTGCGGGTTCGTGTTCAACAACTTCGAAACCGATTTTAAGAGTATCTAGTTTTTCTTTAACTTGCTCGTAAGCTTCCATTTATTCCTTTAAATTACTGTTAAAACTCGTTTTTCTTTGAATTTACTGTTGCCGTTCCTATAATAAACGTATAAAAAGTAAAAGTAAAAAGGAGAGAAAAATTGTACTTGAAAAAGTTAAATTAAAAATTCTAATAGAAGTTAATGATTGTTTACTAGTGAGGAGGGGAAAATTTGTTTGCCTTAATAGCACTGAAACTATTATTTGGTTTTTTAGGCTTGTTGCTTGTAGTTCGGCTCCTCGGGAAAAAGTCCATGTCAGAAATCACTCCGTTTGATCTTATTTATACACTTGTTTTAGGGGGAATATTAGAAGAGTCAATTTATGATGATGCCGTAAACACGGGCCATTTATTATTCGCCATAGGATTGTGGGCAATAATGATCTACCTCATCGAGCAATTCGTCCAAAAAAATGACAAGGTAAATAAATGGGTAAAAGGCGAGCCAGCTGTACTTATTAGAAATAGCAAGTTAAATGTAAAAGAAATAACTAAAAATCATATTGAAATGGAACAGCTAAGAGCCATGCTTAGACAGGAACAATGTTTTTCGCTTGAAAATGCTAAACACGTCATATTAGAAACGGCAGGGCAAATAAGCGTTATTGCAAAGTCAGAAGAAGATAAAACAATGACGCTTTTACTTGTGGATGAAGGAAAGATTAAGAATAAAGTTTTACAAACAAACAATTTAGATGATTCGTGGTTAAGAAAGAAGTTACAAGAAGAAGGGTATACGAATTTAAAAGAAATAATTTATGCCGAATGGTCACAAGAAAAAGGTTTCTACGTAATCACTTACGCCGATACAGAAAGTGTCAGTTATAAAATAGACGGGTAACAATGAGGTTAGAAGTACAGATATACAGATATAAGAAAACTCCCCAGTAATATTGGGGAGTTTTCTTAATGCGATTTTTTAATCAGCAGGTAGGGTATGGAAGTCATCAAATACAACTTCACCTGTATCCAAAATGTATTTTGCACCAACCATTTTTAATTTTCCACTCTTCATTCTTTCTCTTAGGAATTCACTTTGGTTGGTTAATTCTTCAAGTCCACGTCTAACGTTGTGATCGACGCAATAATCGATGTAGTCTTCTTCAGATAGTGCTGATCTTTGATCGGCACTGTCTTCAACAACTGCTTTTAATCGATTCATAATCGTATCAAGATGTATTGTAGAAAATGCTTGGTCATCTGGCGAGGATTTTACGGCTGCCGTAATAGCGCCACAACCTTGATGCCCCATAATAACAATGAGACAACTATTAAAGAACTCAACCGCAAATTCCATACTGCCAATTTCCTCTGGACTGACAATATTGCCAGCAATCTGTAATAAAAATAAATCGCCAATCGTTTGGTCAAAGGCTCTTTTAGGTAATAACCTAGAATCGGCACATGAGAGGACAACTGCATAAGGAGCTTGACCTGATTCACTGAGCTTCTTTTTAAGCGCAAAATCAACATCTTGGTTGAGTGTGTCGCCACTGATAAATCGCTTATTCCCATCTTTTAAAGCTTGTAAAGCTATATCTGGATCCGTAATATGGGATAAAGATACGTTATTCGTTTTTTCTTCCATCGGTGAGGCCTACTTTCTTTCAAATATATACTTAATAAAACATATAATAGGTAAATGTTTATTAATCTATTATACAGATTTTATTTTAAAACAACAAAATTTTTTTCTTAATGATTGCTTAGATTTGATAAAATCGATATGGTGTTAGATAATTACTTACAGCTAGTATATAGCTAAACTAATAATGTAAGCGCAAACAACCGGTACACATCCTTTGAGGAGGCTATTATGAATACTATTTATGAATTAAAAGCGACAGTCGAAACGGTTAAGTGGGGGTATTTTGATAACTCTTGGGATTTACGTCAAAGATGCCGAACCAAACGATGTTGTGGAAGTAAAAATGATTAGTGCTAAACCTAGAATGAACTATGGGTCTAGTGTCTTGGCAAACTGGGGAAATTTATCCAATGAATTTAATCGTGAAGAAACAGTTTTTATTTACGAGGTAGACCCAGAAAAAGGCATAACGTATCCAATTTTTTCTTATCGGTATCCAAGACCGATAAACGCTCCCGGACTTGTTACCATACCAGGCACAGTGGAGAGAATTCCAGTTACTGAAAAGCTGACCATTCCAATGAATATGTTTTTTGGAGTAACGGGGGTCTTACCAGCTAAGAATGGTAAAATCCATTCGCTTCCTCCCTATGATTTTGGCGGAAATGTGGATAATAAAAACTTCGTTGTTGGCACATCGATGTATTACAAAGTACAAGTAGCCGGAGCCGGTGTTTATGTAGGAGACAGTCATTTCGCCCAAGGAGACGGCGAATTGAGTGGCACGGCCATTGAGGGAAGTGTAAATGGGCGTATTCAAATTATCTTACATAAAAATAAAAAGTTGTTTAGAAATCAAATCTTAGAATCGGATACCCATTGGGAAACGCATGGATATGGGTATACGTTGGACTTAGCTAACCACCAAGCTGCTTTAGAAGCCGTTGATTTCTTAACTCATCGGTATAATATATCAAGAGAATTAGCCTATTCGACCTTAAGCGTAAAAGCAGATTTTCACATTACGCAAGTATCCAATCGGATTGTAGGCGTTCACTGTCGCATCTTGAAAGAGGCTTATAAAGAATTAGAGAAAAATGAAGAATCAATCTGAGTTATAAAAAAGACCGCTAGCCTATATAGGTTAGCGGTTTTTTGAAAATGATTGTAGTTGGCTGTATTTCCTACGGATATAAGAAATGATAAAGGTTACTGCAAAAAGGGTAAGACCCGTTTTATTAAAACGAATAAAGATCCTAACTAAATCTTGTAAGGAATTAAGTGGGAAATATCCGCTAACTAGGAGTGTTGGGAAAATAGTTATCAGCATAATCAGGTAATGAATGGTTATCTGCTTTTTAAAGCTCCATTTTTTTATTTCATAGATAATACTGGCCAGTCCTAAGAATAAAAGAATAAAACCATAAAAGAGAGGAGCTATCGCATTGTTAGTCATATCAAACCAGTAAAATATTATAGCTAAGATAGACATAAAACTGAATAGTAAGAAACCTCTTTTTAATCCTTTGAAAAATATATCCATAAAATTTACCACCTCGTTAGTACAGTTTTTTATTTGAAATTAAGAGTTATAGCCGAATATAAAGGTCCAAAATAATAAATAGATAGAAATAAGAGCGATTATTAATCCTATAATAACACTCATTAATGCTGAAGACCTACTCTGCTTACGTATTTTTAATCCAATAACAACAAGTAAAATACCACCAACTAGAAAAATAAATTCAAATAATAGTAAAGGCCCTTTCATTTCAATCGAGCGCTGAATAAAATTCACAATACATCACCTTCCTTCTATTAAAATAGGGGAATAGTTTGCAACTAAGTATGTGCGTTTGTCATAATATGAGTATAAAGATAGGTTTGGAAAAAAGGAAGGAAGTTTGCTATGAATAAAAAAGAGCAACAGATAATGGATGCAATTAGTGTTGCTTATTCGGATCCAGAAGTAAAAAAAGATAAAACTATCCGAGAAGACTTGATTAAAGCTGCGAAAAAACTAACAAACGGAGGCGACTATCGGGTAATCAGTGTTCATCTTAATGTCGCAATCGAACGTTATACACGGCGAAATAATTTAAAGACACCGCAATCTTTAATTGTTTTATATGAATTAGTTCGAAAAGAACAGATGAAATATTCTGGAACTATTGCAGCAACCCTAGTCTGGTGGGGAAGATGATGAAAAGGAATGATAATTATGTTTTTTTGGTAGTTTTATATCTGTAATATCATTAATCATTCATGAGTATTTATTTTACTTACTATCAAAAAATAAAGGGCTGTGGAAATGATGGTTTTAAAGTACCAAGAATATGGTAATAAAAACGGCCCGCTCTTAATTTTTTTACACGGCGGAGGAGTAAGTAGTTGGATGTGGAGTAAGCAAATTCAATACTTTAATAACAACCACTGTGTGACAATTGATCTACCAGAACAAGGCAATAATAAAATGAGTCACACATTTTCAATAGAAAATAGTGCGCGTAGTGTTATAGAAATTACCAAAAAGTTATCCAAGGGTAAAACTATAACCATCGTAGGCTTTTCATTAGGTGCTCAAGTTTTGGTTGAAATATTAAGTTTGGAGCCAGATTTAGTAGATTATTCAATTATAAACAGTGCCTTAGTAGTACCAATGAGAGGTGAAAAATATATGGGACCTATAATTAAATCGTTTTTCCCTTTGATTAAAAACTGGAAGTTCTCAAAAATACAAGCAAAAACACTCTATATTGGTGATGAATATTTTGAAAAATACTACAGTGAAAGCAAAGATATGCGCGCTGAAACGCTTATTAGAATATTAAAAGAAAATATGACCTTTAAATTGCCAAAAAGTTTTCATAAAGCAAGAGGCCATATATTAGTAACAGTTGGGGAAAAAGAAAAGCAAATAATGAAAAAATCAGCTTGGCTTTTAGCCCAAAATAATCCAAACTGTACCGGTGTCATCATTCCCAATGTTGGGCATGGTATCCTTTTGTCAGATCCAGACTTGTTTAATCAAATTATAGAAACGTGGCTTAATAATAAGTCTTTTCCTGATGAATGTATCATGATTAATAAACAAACTTCTTAAAAGCCTACAAACTATACTTTTTTTAATTGATACCATTTTACTTGAAATAATAGAGAGATATAAATAACCCCAAGAATAGAGATAGTTGCCATTTTAGATGAAATAGTTGGAAAAAACATATTGGTGAGAAGTATGAGTATATTAAAAGTAAGTAGAGAGGAAAAGAAGATTTTGCTTGTTACTTTTTTAATTGTAATTTCAATAATCTCACCGTCTTGAACTTCTAAGTGATTACTTTTTGATCCGAGTTGCGATACGCTTAATGTAGCTGGCTCTTGTGGGAGATTAATCCGTAATCGTTGTTCGGGATTTATTTTTACTATTTTTTTGCCATTTAGTTTAATGGTGAGAATACTTCCATTTCCTAACCAATTGGTGTGATTTATTACCGTGATGGTCATATGACCCCTCCTTTTCCTCTTATTAATTAGACTATCAAAAACATGGCTCCAAAACAATCACGAATGAAAAAGGAGCGAAATAGTGAATGAATTTTACGAAGTCTTAGAATTTATGAATCAAACGATTTATGAACCCAATCAATTGATAGCAGAGTCAATTCAGGCAGAAAATCAAAATGCTGAGTATGGCGCTGGTACATTTCAACTCGCTTCTAAAACAGTTCGGTTTAGAGTAGCCAAAAGGACTCCTACAAAAATCGGGCAGTTTGTGGTTTTTTGGGAAAAAGATAGTACTAATAAAAATCGGCCTTATTTATCTGAAGAAGCCCCTGACTTGTTGGTTATAACAACCTTTAAAAATAAGGATGAATGGGGGCAATTTATCTTTCCTAAAAAAATTTTGATCGAAAAAAACATTTTACAAACTTCATTTTCAAAAGGAAAAATGGCGATGCGTGTTTATCCAAGCTGGGATAAACCAACTAGCAAACAAGCCATTCATACTCAAAAATGGCAACTTCCATATTTTGTAGATATCAGTATTCTTAATCAGGCCTCTATGGATAGAATTAATAAGCTTTATACTTTTTAATAGATATTTCAAATAAAGACGTAGTGAGATACTCACTACGTCTTTTTTTATTGTAAATTAATAAAATTTATAGTAATATATATGTGACATAAGTAAATTATATATGACAGATTCATAAAAAGGAGGTGGATTAGTTTGCAGGAATTTAAGGTTAAAAATAACGTTAAATTAAAAAGAATAGAAATCGGAACTTTAACTCAGGGAGATCTAGCAAAACTTGTCGGAGTTACTAGGCAGACTATCAATCTTATTGAGGCACATAAATATAATCCAACAATTAAAGTCTGTCTAGCCATTGCGAATGTATTAGGAACGTCAATTGAAAAGCTATTTTGGATGGAGGAGAAACAATGAAGAAGCTATTTACCTATCTACCGGTTCTTGTATTTTTAACTATTTTGATTTTTATAGAAAATTCACCATTAAAAGCTTTTTTATCAATAGGTGTTATTTCTTTAATGATCGTAGCTAAATATAAGCGAAGTAAAATAAAACAAGAAGAAATTGAATACGATGACCGTATAAATGCTAATATTTCAAAGTGGTCACTCCGATTTATGTTTTTTGCCAATCTGTTATTAATTTTTGTTTTAATTTTTTTCAATCAGATGTTGTTAAACACGCTATACCTGGAATTTGTTGTTGCTTACTTATTATTCACACTGTTTATTCCATTCTATATTATTCCAACAATTATCAAACGGTATTAAAATTTATTGATGAGGTGAAGTAAAATGAACATAGAATCATTAGTTATAGGAATCATAGTTGTAGTACTTAGTTATTTAGTAGGAATCAAAAAATTTACTTGGTTATTAGCAGGTTATAATGAAAGAAGAGTTATTGATAAAGATAAACTTTCAAAATTAGTTGGTATAACCTATTTCATACTAGGTGTCATCTTAATTCTTAATGGATTTTTTTCTCTTAAAACATTAGAATATTTAGCTATTATAGGAGTCATAATTGTCTTACTTGAAGTTTTTTATGTAAACTTTAAATTAGTCAGATAGAAATAGACGTTAATTCATCAAGTACAAAATAAATTTAGCAGTTCTACTTTACACAATCTTAGATAAGTGTAAAGTAGAAAGTATAAATCTAATAAAAATGACTTCGAATCACGCTATACAATCGGAAAATATTTACTCCTACTTTAATTGCCAAGTCATTAAGCATTTACTCAATGCAGTTACATCTTTTGTAAAGGAATAGGAGGGCTAATATGTTAGAGGTTCGTCATTTAAGTAAACGTTTTGGAGATGTTCAAGCCGTTGAGGATCTTTCTTTTACTGTTAAGGAAGGTTCTACGTTTGCATTTCTTGGAACGAATGGTGCAGGGAAATCAACGGTTATCCATATGTTAATTGGTTTATTAAATCCAGATAGTGGTGAAATAACCTTCGATGAGAATATGCGACAAGAAGAAATTGGTGTGGTTTTTCAGAGTCATCGTTTAGATGATGTATTTACACTAGAAGAAAATTTATTAGTACGTGCCCAATTGTACGGAATGGACAAATTGGAAGCCAAAGAACGAGTAGTAGAATTGTTAGAAGTGATGAACTTAACAAGTAAACGCCACCGGATATATGGTGAATGTTCAGGGGGAGAAAAAAGAAAGACAGATATCCTTCGTGCGCTTCTGCATCGTCCGCGATTTTTAATTTTAGATGAACCCACCACGGGACTAGATGCAGAATCACGCGAAGAAATTTGGGCTTTTTTAAAAAAATTACAAACTGATTTTGGAATGACTATTTTCCTGACTACACATTATATTGAAGAAGCAGAATACGTGGACTATGTCGTTATTATGCATGAAGGTAAAATAGAGGTAGAAGGGACGCCAAACCAATTGAGACAAACCTACTCAAAAACAGTTCTGACAATCATTCCAAAAAAAATAGAAGCATTACTAACTTTTTTAACCGCTCATTCGCTGCCATTTTTTCAAGATAGCAGAGCAGTCCACATTGAAATAGAAAATAGCAAAGAAGCAATTCCAATTTTATATCAAACAATGGCTAATATTACTGATTTTTCAATTGAAAAGGCAAGCTTAGAGCGTGTATTCTTGCAGGTAACTAAGCAAATAAAGAATCGGGTGAAACCATGAGTGTACTAATCAAGCGACATATAAAATTATTTCTCAAAGACAAAGCAAGTGTATTCTTCTCTTTGCTTTCGGTATTTATTATTATTGCTCTTTATCTCCTTTTTCTATCTGATAATATCACATCAGGTTTACCCGAGTACCCAGATCGCAAAGCCTTTGTTTTTCTTTGGATGTTTGCAGGTATTCTTGCTGTTACAACTGCAACCGCTCCACTTGGGGCATTAGGTAAATTTATTGAAGATATGGTTAGTAAAAAAAGTGATGATTTACTTATTACAAAAATTTCAAAACGAACTCTTGCTTATTCATACGTTTATTATTCCTTCATAATTGGTTTTATTTTTACAAGTTTATTACTTATTAGTGGTCTGATTTATACATGGATTGCGTTTGACTTAATACTGCCCCTATCTGTGTCCCTGGTTGCTACACTTGCGATCAGCACGCTTATGCATACGCTCATTTTTTTTCTAGTAACATCTCGTTTGAAAACAATGAGTGCTTTTACTGGTTTCTCAACACTTGTAGGAACTTTAATTGGGTTTTTAGCAGGTATTTATGTTCCCATTGGTGCACTTCCATCTTATTTACAAAAGGTCATGATTTTTTTTCCTACAACACAAGTGACTGTATTGCTACGTAAAATAGTAATGGAAGATGTACTCCTACCACTTCAGGATTTATTACCGGCAGATACTTATCAGCAACTTCTCACCACGTTAGGTGTCCAACTAAAATGGGATAATCAGATTCTTTCGAATCAATTTTCTTGGATATACTTACTCGTTTTTACTGTCATTTTGTTAGTGGCGGTTCTCTTAAAAAACAGAGAAAGAGTGGTTGTTTGAGTAATATAATTAGAATAACCCATATAGATAAAATAATAACAAGTAAGATATTCAAATAAGCTCCTTTCTTTCGAATTTAGTACAAATATGATAGAATAAATTATTACTAATTAGAAAGGTTCGAAATAAATGAAATTAATAAAAGAACACAGGATGATTGTATTCAGTCTTTTGATGGGTGTCGGTATGTCATTTTTCATGTCCTTCGTGATGACAGTGGTAAATGCTGGGTTTCCACCTATGTTCTTTCAAATTTGGATGCGGTCTTGGCTGGTTGGTTTTTTTGCTTCTTTAATTCCAGCATTAGGACTACCTCCATTGATTAACAAATTTTTAGATCTCATTACAAAAGATTAAAAAATTAGCTGGTTACAATACGTATTCTTTGACATCTATCTACCTTTGAATTAAGGTTAGCTTGTAGATAAAGTATACGCTTACACAGTGTAAGTGTACTTTTAAACTACAAGAGAGGGTGGATTTAGATGAGTAAAGAATTATTGAAGAAGGTACAATTAGGTCTTGTTTCGTTTGCAGCAGCTGGAGTTTTAGCAGGGTGTTCAACAAATGACACTACAGATGACACGATGATTGAAGATCCTATGACTGAAGAATCCGTCGAAGTAGTAGAACCTGTTGAAGTAGAATCCGTTGAAATGGAATCTTCAATGGAAATCGAATCTGTTGGGATGGAAGAATCAGCTGAAAACGAAGAAGACATTGTCGCTATTGCACAAGGTAATCCTGATTTCAGTATTTTAGTATCCGCACTTCAAGAAGCAGACCTTGTTGAAACACTCCAAGGTGATGGTCCTTTTACTGTATTTGCACCTACAAACGCTGCCTTTGAACAATTATTAATGGATCTAGATATTACAGCAGAGGAATTACTTGCTCAACCAGATCTAGCAAATGTTTTAACTTACCACGTTGTTTCAGGAGATATTATGGCTGCTGATTTAACAGATGGTATGGAAGCTGAAACAGTCAATGGAGAAGAATTAATGTTTGATCTTTCTGGAGATCCAATGGTTAATGATGCGATGATTACAACAACTGACCTAGAAGCAACAAATGGTGTTGTTCATGTAATTGATAAAGTTTTAGTTCCTTCTGATTTCGAATTACAAGAAGTCGAAGCAAATTAATTCGTGTATAAATTTACGAAAGCCAAAGAGTCCCTCTAAAAAATAGAGGGACTTTTTCTATACGGAGTTTCAGTGAGTTGCAGATTCATTCCTACTTTTGTAGATGCATATCTAGATTATTCGGCTCTTCATCTAAAAGTCTATGACGATAAGTATCTATGCTGCCATATAAATTACGTGCGTCTGCTATTTCTTGGCAGTTTAAAGTAGACTTTTCGTCTGACAGAAGCATTTCTAAAGCATTCATTTGTGTAAAGAGTAAGGTAGCCCTCTTTTTTTGACTTATACCTGAGAGACTTTTAATCGCATTTATATTACTTTTAAAATCATCAAAATCCATAGAAACCACTCTTCCTTATTGAATTCTATATTTGTTTGTATCATTATACCCAGATTTTTGTACGATAGCTATCCTACGAAGGTCGTATTTATCGGACAAATGTTTAAAAGTGTCCGACTAATATGTTAAAAATTGTTATGAGGTGAAAATATGGAAAAACGCTACGAAAACCAAATTAAAATGACAAAGTATTATTATTGACCTCTAGATGATCAGTTTGGCGACTTAAGAATTCCCGAGAGCAAAGGCCCTCATCCCGTGGTTGTAGTAATTCATGGTGGTTATTGGCAATCAGATGTTGGACTGGATAGTATTGCGGCACTATCTGAAAAATTAACGAAACAAGGAATAGCCACCTGGAGTATCGAATATCGCAGAATCGGACAAGCTGGCGGTGGGTGGCCGGGAACCTTTACAGATGTTTCCCAAGCAATCGATTATTTACCTGAATTAGCTAAGAAAAACAATCTCAATTTAAATCGTGTTGTAATAGTCGGACACTCCGCAGGGGGACACTTAGCTTTATGGCTGGCAGGGCGCCATCGCCTTCCATCAAGTAGTGAAATTAAAACAGATGGAACGCCGCTTTCTGTAAAAGGTGTCATTAGTTTAGCAGGTGTTGTTGATCTTTCACTGATGGAAGAAGTTCTTAGTATCAGTGAAGAAGTCACTAGGGAAGAATTTAATCCTGTACGAGAGTTAATTGGTGGCTCATCAGCCGAGTTACCAGAGCGTTATGCACAAGCTTCTCCCATTCGTTTGCTTCCATTAGATGTACCACAAGTCCTCATTCACGGTGCATTGGATGCGACTATCCCAATTGGTATCAGTCAAAATTATAAAAAAGTAGCGGATAATATAAATAAAAATGTGGAATTTATAGAAATACCTTCTGCTGAACACTTTAAATTGATTAACCCAGAATCTGAAGCATGGCCGATTGTTATAAAAGAAATATTAACAATGCTATAAAAAATACATAAAAAGAGGCTCAACCTATCCAATTAATGGATGGTTCAGCCTCTTTTTTCTGTCAGTGTATTTACCAAGCTTTTCTTTCTTTCCTAAAAGAGAATAACATAGTAAGATAAACAAAACTGCTTGGGAGGGATGCACATGCAATTATTTCTATCGATCATAACTGCTGTTTTAGCTTTAAATATTCTTTTTTCAATTATAACTGTTTTTAGAGAAAAACGGGATATCGCAGCGACATGGGCATGGTTAGTTGTTTTGGTTTTATTACCAGTTGTGGGGTTTATATTTTACTTATTCATTGGGAAGAAACCATCTCGTAAAAAGATTTTCGATATAAAAAATCAAGAAAGTATCGGGATGTCTCAACTCGTTGAAGCCCAAAAAAGGAAATTAATCGAAGATGAGCAATTACTTTCTCGAAAACAAGAGTCGGAAAATACGAAAGAAATCGTTCGATTATTTCTAGAAGATGATGGCTCTATTTTAACGAAAGACAATTCTGTTCATCTGTTTACCGATGGTTTTGAAAAATATGAATCTTTAATTTCTGATATTTACGAAGCCAAACACCATGTACACGTTATGTATTATATTTTCAAAGATGATAAAATTGGAACAAAAGTCTTAAAAGCATTAGAAGAAAGAGCAGCTGCAGGAGTGGAAGTGTTAGTTTTATATGATGCTTTGGGTTCGCGTTCTTTAAAAGCATCTTTCTTTGATCATTTAAAGTCACTAGGTGGCAAAACGCAATCATTTTTTGGTTCACGCTTTAGTATAATAAATTTACGATTTAACTATCGCAATCACAGAAAAATTGTTGTGATAGATGGAAAGGTTGGATATACAGGAGGCTTTAACGTAGGGGATGAGTATTTAGGAGAATATGAAAAATTTGGTTACTGGCGCGATACGCACCTCAAAATTGAAGGTAGCGCGGTTTTGGCTTTGCAAAACAGATTCTTAATGGATTGGAATGCTGCTGCTAAACAAGACCAGTTGGCATACCAAGAAGGATATTTCCCTACGATTATAAAAAAAGGGGAAACAAATATTCAAATTGTTTCCAGTGGTCCCGATACTGAAATCCAACAAATTAAAAAAGGTTATATTAAAATGATTAGTTTAGCAAAAGAGTCAATTTTCATTCAAACCCCTTATTTTGTTCCCGATGACTCTCTATTAGAAACTCTAGAAATAGCCGTTATGTCGGGAATAGATGTTAAAATTATGATTCCTAATAAACCGGATCATCCGTTTATTTACCGTGCAACAACCTACTATGCAGCAGAAATGGTGGCAGCAGGCGCTCAAGTTTATATTTACGATAATGGTTTTTTACATGCCAAAACGATGGTGATTGATGGTGAAATTTGCTCAATAGGAACTGCTAACTTTGATGTTAGAAGTTTCAAATTAAATTTTGAAGTAAATGCCTTTATCTATGATCCCAAAGTAGCGAAACAACAAGAAGAGATTTTTTATGAAGATATCAAAAAAAGCTATTTACTCACTCAGAACATCCTTAATAACCAATCAAATTGGTTAAAATTTAAACAAATATTTTCGAGGTTATTTTCTCCGATTTTGTAGTTTTTTGACAAAACAATATATGTCCTTATACACTTATTATAAAGAGGAGATGGTGATATGTGTACCACAATAGGTTTTTCTCATAACAATGGTCAGGTTTTTGGTCGGACTTTGGAACTAGGAGTGGTGTTGGACAATAAGGTCCTTTTTGTTCCTAAAGGCTATCAAATCGTTGAAACCGATACTCAAATCTACGAATCGACATACAATACGCTAGGATCTGGTTTTTTTGAAATCATTTCTTTCGGAGATGGTATTAACGAGGCGGGATTAATGGGTTCTAATAATTTCTTTCCCGGCTACGCAAGTTTTTCAAAAGAAAAAGTAACGGGTATGATAAATACAACAACTTCCCATGCTTTTGACTTTCTCCTAACCAGATGCAAAAGTATCGAAGAAGTTAGAAAAGAAGCAAAAAAAATAAACTTAGTTGAAAAAATTCTCGACCAAGAGTCTTCAGCCAACCATTTCTTTTTTATGGATACGGACGGTAATAAACTTGTTTTAGAACCAAAAAACGGAAAACTAATTGCTTATGACAACCCTTATGGTGTTTTAACAAATGCGCCGAATTTTCCATGGCATCAAACAAATCTGAAGAATTTTATTAATTTGAAACCAGAAAATACAAAAGAAGCGTATATAAATGGAACGAAAATCACACAATTTGGTGAAGGAACGGAGATGCTGAGCTTGCCTGGCGATTTTACACCTCCTTCGAGATTTGTACGTGCTGCCTACTATGTTTCAAATACGGATAAAAACTTAGACCGTCATGCCGCAATTCTTCAAGGTTTTCGCATTTTATCACAATTTGATATTCCAGAAGGAGCTATCATTGACCCAATTGAAAAGCATAAAGATGAAACCCTTTATACCTCTATATTTGACACAGAAAAAAGCTCATACCATGTGAAGTGCCATACCAATATTAATATCCAAAGTTTTTATTTGGAAGACTTTAAAAATGATACACAAGTAAAGTTTATCGAATTAGCCAAGACTATGGATATATAGATGTGGTGATCTTCAGCTAAACATAAAAGTGAAAAAAACTCTACGTCGTTACTGTAAAAGTATTAACTTAGAGTTTTTTCTATGACGAAAATATTTTTAATCTCTATACTATTTAAAAGCAACGACTTCGTCTTCTCTAACAAAGCTGAAAACGATCATCCCAAATAGTAAGAGTGCCGCGGCTAAATAAAAGCCGAGCTGCATAGATCCGAATTGATCTGAAATAAATCCGGTTAGGAATGGCGCTAAAATTGAACTCGACATGCCTATAAAATTATACGCACTTAAGGCAGTCGATAAAGAACCTTTTGGTGCATTTTTAGAAACGAATGCCACGAGTATGGGGTCTATTGCCAATTTCCCAGTTAAGCCGTAGGCAATTAATGCAATAATTAATAAGGTTTGGCTTGTTACAAACGCAATCGCAAAAATAGAGATTGCCGCAACAGGAACTAAAATAAAAATAAATAATTTTGTCCGTTTCACTTTATCGGACAGGAAAGCGAATATTAATGCTCCAGGGATGGAAGCCCATGGTACGAGAGAGGAGATAAAACCAACCCGAGTACCTTCAAATCCACGCTCTACTTGTAAGAATTGTGGTAACCATGTTAAAACAACATAAAAGCCGTAGATGGAACAAAAACACATGATAAAGGTTAGAACTAAATTTCGATTTCTAAAAATAGAAGCCACAGATACTTTTTTAATGGATTCAGAAACGATGTGATCATTTTCAGTAGAAACATTTTGATCCTCTGGACGTACGACTTTTTCTTTTAATAGGAAAAAGAATAAGAATCCAACGATGACGGTAGGGATCGCCATAATTTTAAAAGGAAGCGTCCAATGTTCACCATTTTCTAAGACTAATTTACTGGAAATCAAATACCCACCAGAAGTTCCCAATGCCATCCCGCTATTTATAATAGCATTTCCCAGCGTTAAATGTTTCGTTGGAATGGCTTCCGTTGACAGGGCATACTGCGGACCATAATAGGATCCTTGACCCATCCCAGTCAGAGCTCTGAAGATCATGAACATACCAAATCCTGAAAGAATACCACTAAAGAATGTTGCGATACCCATAAAAACGAATCCAATCGCAATAACCAGTTTTCTACCATATTTGTCACCAATGACACCAAAAGGAATTTGTGTAATGGCGTATGTTAAGAAGAAGACACTGCTCACTAAACCCAGTTGCGTATTACTCAAATTAAACTCTTCTGCAATTTGCGGCATAATCGGGTTTAAAATGGTTCGATCCGCATACATTAACACCCAACCGATAAAAAACAAAGCGACTGTTTTCCACCAATATTTATCCGATACATAAGTCGCACCATCAACGACTCGTGGGGTTGCTTTATTTGTTTGGCTCATTTCTTATTCCCCCATCTTCAGAATTATAGTAGTAACAGCCGTATTGATAACGCTTACACATTACCGAATTGGCTATCCTTGTGACAGGAGGGAATGGCTTGGTCAGAAACTGAGGGGAGGTGTGAGCACTTAGCAAAGAGTGAATGACTAAAAACTAACACAAATTTATACAAGCATAGTTTATAGAAAAAATAAAAAATAAACAACTATTATTTATACATAAATGTGGACGTATATTACTAACAGTAATGCTCAATAGATAATTATACATCGAGTGAGAAGAGTAGTAAAATAACAATATAGCAATAATTAATTTCGAACAAATTATTTTTTATTAGAAAGGGGACAACATGATGAATAAAAAATTAGCTCTCTTATTTGCGACCAGTATTTTAGTGGGATGTGGTTCATTGGGTGGTGAAACTGACCAATCTAGTAAAGAAAGCTCATCTGTAAGTATGAGTAGCTTGCAAATTTCTAGTGAAGAGACTACTTCCTCAGAAGAGAGTAGTCAGCAAATAGTAATAGAAAGTAGCGAGCTTCAGTCATCAGAAGAAAGCTCTGACGATCGTTCATCTTCTACTCTAGATGAACGTGATTTATATATCAGAGATATTGAAGAAGCAGCACAGATATTACAAAATACAGTCAGTGATGATACTATTTATTTTGAAGAAGGATACATAGAAAGCGAGAATAACGGTTATATATTCCCTGTTAGTAGTGGAAAATACACTGTCCTCTTAGATGGGCTCATTCAACTCCCTTCAGGAGAGTCCATTAATCGTAATCCTAATAGCTTCCCAAGCAATGAAGACAAAAAAGATGAGATTGATCCTGAAACAAACCCGCTCTATCCTAATAATTTAGAGGAAGCTTATACTATTTTGATAGAAGCAGTAACTGACGATGTGATTGATTTCGACTATGGTCTGGTTGGTAAGACTTATATCTTCCCAGGAGAAAAAGGAGACTATGAAGTATATTCTGATGGCTATATTTACCTTCCTGATGGGAAAATATTATCTCGAGATATCACAGCGTTTCCACGTTATCAAGCAGGTAACTAATTAAAGAAGAGAGGGAAATCTAGAATGGAAAAAAGGGATCCAATCTTATTAACTTTGAATATATTTCTAGGTGTTTCGATTGTCATCAGCTTATTGTTTTTTGATTTTCATATCCCCTTTGCTAAACTCTCGTTACAAGGGATTGAATTTCATGATCCGGCTTATTTAGCAGTGAGTTTACAAGAGTTATATTTATATAAGAAAAAGAAGTCGATGGGACATTTATTAATTGGCATTGTTTTTACTATTTTTGTAATTGCGCAAATTTATGGAGACTTGGCATAAATTGATAGAGAGGAGAGAAAAATATGAAAAAAAAGACAACAATTGGGTTCATCATCGCTTCAGTTCTGTTGTTACTCATTGTTTTTTTCGTAAGCGATTGGAATACGCCATATAAGAAGCAGTCACGTGGTTTACAAGAAATACTAGCCACCGGAATCGAAGAACCTCAAACAGGAGCGGACTTATTTCCTTTTGAATATGATCGTGTACATGTGGCTGGGGAATACCAATCATTGGACAATCTGTCAGATGAATCGGGAATAAGTATGGAAATTTTGGAGCAATTTCAAGGGAAAGACACTTATGAAGTATTAAGAGGTCCTTTGACCCGTATTTTATTTGTAAAGGATCAAGAGGCTGTTGCTTACCTCTTCGGAGAACCTTACAAAATGGGGTTTTTGTTAGATTTAGAGCCTGGTATTTACCCTAAAGAAGAAATTGATTCGCGGTTATATGATATAAAAGAAAAACGTGAATTTGATTCTGAAGGCAATCAAAAAGAGTATTTATTGTATAGAAGAGTGGATAAGTCCCTTCCTTAAAAATGAACATTACTATTCTAAGAGACTAATCCCTTACTTGTTTTTACTATCTATTCCAATCGAATTATTTGAATATTGAGTAAGGATTGTTTAAGATAAGGATGTAGAGAGATGCTAAGTCTATATTAGGAGGATGTATACTATGACAACGAGATATACAGCAAAAATAATGCCACTGAATGAAGCGGTCATTGGAACTTCTGTTTCCGGAAAAGCTGAACTTATTGAAGATGGTGATACGTTAAAAATAAAAATCGAGGCGACAGGTACGCCACCTAACATGATGCATTGGAGTCACTTTCATGGATTCCCTGATGGAACAAAAGGACGTGTCCCGACAAAAGATGCAGATACAAATGGTGATGGGGTCATTGATTTACCAGAGCTATATGCTGTAGCTGGTCAAACAATGGTTCCGTTCGATAATGCTCCACAAGACATAAACATTCCTCATGACAATTATCCGCATTCTGACGAAAATGGGAACTGGAAATATGAATTTGAGGTTCCTCTTGGTGAACTTAAAAAGAAATTTAAAGAAAAATTTGGCTCAGAAGATTTACAGTTAGATACACGGACAGTTTTAATTCACGGTGTGCCAGAATCGGTTGAGCTTCCTGATACTGTTGAAGGAACCGTTAAAGGATACGGTCCCCACACAACATTACCTATTGGTGTAGGAGAAATTGAAAAAGTTTAAATAAGCATAGATTTTTGAACATTATAAAATAGATAGAGCCTCACATTTAGAATATAAACCTAAATGTGAGGCTCTATTGTTATCGATGTACACTAATTATTTTATCTTTTGATAGTTTGTCAAATTAAGTGCAACACCTCTTCCATAAAGACCTCGTGAGGCGTTCGGTAGCCAAGACATTTTCTTGGTCTATTATTAATCAGGTACAAAGCTTTTTGAAGTTCTTCCTGTTCCACATGATCAAAGTTGGTTCTCTTCGGAAAGAACTCCCTCAGGAGTCCATTACTGTTTTCATTGCTTCCTCGTTGCCAAGAAGAATAAGGATCTGCGAAATAAACAGGGATGCTTAAGTCTTCTTCAATGACAGGATAACAGCTGAATTCCTTTCCTCTGTCTGTCGTAAAACTTTGGAAGGCAGTTTCAGGAAAAAGCGTAGTCAGTTTTCGTATAGCCCCTTCCATTGAGGAAGCGGAACGGTTGGGTATTTTGATGGCGAGGTACCAGCGGCTTTTCCTCTCTAGGAAAGTAGCAACGCAACCTTTTGCCTGTCCGCGTCCTGATACGACGGTGTCCAGCTCCCAGTGACCGAAGGTCGTTCGCTTCTTGACGTCTTTTGGTCGTTTTGAAATAGAGGTTCCGATATTGAATCTTCCTCTGGTTTCTTTTGGTTTCTGTCGTTTGCCTTTTTGTCTCAGAACGGACAATGGAACTTGTAAGAGACCGTAATAGAGCCAGCGATAGATTGTTTTGAAAGAAATTTTCCCTTGAAATAGCCGGCCTACAATTTGTTCTGGAGACCAGGTAAGAGTTAGTTTTTCCTGAACCTTTTCTTTGATTTCAGAAGTCAACTTTGATTTTGCTCCACAGTTCGCTTTCTTTTGTTTATAGCGTTCCTGTGCCTGATCACACTGATAATATGGGTTCCTGTTCAGTTCCCGTGAAACAGAAGAAGGGGCACGACCAAGGATTCGAGCGATCCGGCGGATCGAAAAACCTAGATCACGAAGCGTTTCTATTTTTGAGCGTTCGGCTATGGTAAAATGAGTGTAGCTCATGGCGAGTCCTCCAGTCGAATGTTGTGTGGTAACTCCATTCTACACGAGGTCGTCATGGGTTTCTTTTATTTTACCTAGGTGTTGCACTTAATATTACAATTCATCTTTTAAAAATAATTATTCTTCGTTTCCTGGGAAGATTACGCCACCGACCATTCGGTCACCAGCATCGCCGCTAGGTTGACTTTCATAATCATCAGCTTCAGTATGAATGATAAGTGAAGTCCCTTGCTCTGTATTCAGCGTATTTTCACCGTTTTCTTGAAGACTGGTGTTAGGTATGACAATACTTTCTTGAACAATACCATTTTCGGGAACTACTAGATTGGGCAGGTCGCCGATATGAGGACCCGTTTCTGATTCTGTTCCATGTTCAACGTTTGTTGGATTAAAGTGAGAGCCGGCATCTTCAAACGTTGGTGGTGTAGCCTGTCCAACTTCGTGAATATGCATCCCATATTCGCCAGGAGACATTCCTTGAAGATCTAACTTTAAGGTTACCTCTCCATCTTCCTCGCTGAAAACAGCTATTCCTAAATCATTACTATTACTATCAATCATCGTCACTGAAACGGTTTCTAAAATTTCCATTTCGGTTGTATCTTCTGTTTCCTCAACTGAAGTAACAACCGCGGTATCTTCTTGTGGAGTTTCTGTTTCTTCAGTGGCTGTATTGGTACAAGCTGCTAAAAGAAACATAGCACTTGATGACAATAGTATCTTACCAAAGCTTTTCATTAGTACTTCTCCTCCTTGTTGGCCTTCATTGTTTAATTCACTGTTAATTTATCAAAATCTAAGCTTTAAGTACAATAATTACCACTTTGCACAAAGATAACCTTCATTATGTTCATATTACATGAGTCCAGTTTTATTTTGTGATAAGGTAAATAGTGTAAACAATATAATTGAAAGGAAGATTCTATGTTAGTAGAAATACCAGATGTTATGTTGAATGATGGCTACCGAATTCCGGCTATTGGGTTTGGAACGGTAGAAATATTGGGGAACAAAGGAACCTTGCAAATTCTAAATGCAATTCAATCTGGATACCGACTAATTGATACGTCGACAAACTATGATAACGAAGGGATTGTTGGAAAGGCTGTTAAAAACTCAGGAATTCCTCGAGACGAGTTGCTGATAAGTTCCAAACTTCCAGGTAAATATCATGACTTTGATAGTGCACTTAAGATAATTGAAGAACAATTGGCTCGTACTGATTTAGAGTATTTCGATAAGTATTTGATTCATTGGCCAAATCCAGATGATGGAAAATATGTCGAAGCTTGGAAAGCACTCATTCAAGCACAAAAGCTAGGAATGATTCTCACAATCGGTGTTTCAAACTTTTTAGAACATCATCTAGAAAAAATTATCGACGAAACAGGTGTCGTACCGGCAACAAACCAAATTGAAATCCACCCTTACTTCAGTAATAAGGAAAACGTAAAGGCCAACGAAAAATTTGGCATCATCACTGAAGCTTGGAGTCCACTCGGTCGAGATATTAATGATGCCAAACAACATCCTGATATTATTGAAATTGGGAAAAAATACAATAAATCTGCGCCGCAAGTAATTATCCGCTGGTTACACCAACGTGATATTGTACCCATAGTTCGTTCAGGTGATCCAATTCATCAACAAGAAAACTTAAATATCTTTGATTTTGAGTTAACAGATGCTGAGATGGAAAAAATATTTTCCCTTGATAAAGGAGAAGAAGGCCGTGTTGAAGGTCAGCACCCAGATGAATACCATGAATATGACTAATTAATTAAGCAAACAGACAGAAATGAGATGGTATCTCATCTCTGTCTGTTTTTTATTCTAATCTAATAAATTAGTTTAAATATCTATATAAAGGAAATCTTTGCAAGAGGCTATGTTTATTTGCCATAATAAGCGTAGAGTTAAACGGGTGCAGAAGTCAAAAAGGATGGACATATGCGAAAAGTATTGTAGCGACAGTTATGCAGTGGGCACTCCGTTTCTTTAGAATAGTTGTTAAAATTATAATTGCCTGTGTAAGTTTACTGCGATTTTAAGTTATAGAAGGGGGGAACTAAGTGGAGAATGTATTCCAGACAAGACACTTGTTAATATTAATTGTAGGCATGCTTCTGTTATCCTTTATTTTCAATTCTATAATGAGCAAATTTTTAAAAGTAGAAAAACGAAAAATACTTTCTTATGATTACGTGAATAAAACTCATATGAAAATTGATTGGGTACTTCGAATTGTTTTAGTAATTATTTTGATAATATATCTTTTTTATACATTTAATGATCCTTATAAAGATGATTTCTTTTGGAGAACCCTTCCTCTTAAGGTATCACTTTTATCTATAGCGATTCCTGAATTAACGAGAGCATTTATGGAATGGAAATATGCAGAAAATCGGAAAGCATATGTACTCACGATTAGTCAATTGATATTTGATTTAATTTTAATAGGGATAATACTTATTATTTTTTATTTTTTTGTTTTTAAGTAACAGTGTATGGCATACTTCAATTACATATTTATTTCAGTCAACTGTAGCGGGACATATAAATTTTAAGAAAAGGAGAGGCTTCTATGATTATACCCAATCGTTTACAGCCGGGAGATACCATTCGCATTTTATCACCCTCCAGTAATATTGCGCGTATTGGTGGAGTGAATGAAAACGAAGCAGCCAGAAAGAATCTGGAGGAGTTAGGCTATAAGGTGACTTTCAGTAAAAATATCGAGGCGCAAGATGCTATCGGTTCGTCTTCAATTAAAGAGCGATTGGAAGATCTTCATGAGGCGTTTGCAAATAAAGAAGTCAAAGCAATTCTAACATCGATTGGTGGATTTAACTCTAATGAACTACTGCCATATATTGATTACCAATTGATCAAGAAGAATCCAAAAATTATTTGTGGTTATAGTGATATTACCGCTTTAAATAATGCCATTACTTCAAAAACAGGCCTCGTTACTTATATAGGGCCACACTATTCCAGCTTTAAAATGAATGATTTACAAGATTATCAAACAGATTCTTTTTTGAAAGCATGCGCTTCGGGTGATGCAGTGACTATTTCTTCTTCAACCCACTACAGTGATGACTTATGGTTTTTACCCGATAGACCTCGAAATCTGCGAATGAATACCTGGAAAACTTATACGGGTGGAAAAACGAAAGCACTGAGTTGTGGCGGTAATTTAAATACATTTATCCGTATTCAGGGAACGCCATTTCAGCATGATATGGATCAAAAACTGTGGTTTGTAGAATCAGCTGAGGAACATTCTTACCAAGATTTTGCAAGTGACCTATCTTCTTTACTCCAAGTCGCAACAAACCCTAAAGGCCTTATTGTTGGCAGATTTCCAAAAGAAACTGGAATGACAGAAGTTCTTTTACTACATATTTTAGAGAAATATCCAATCTTAAAAGAAATTCCTGTTCTTTATAATGTCAATTTTGGACATACACAACCAATTTTTACCTTTCCTCTTGGGCAAGAGGTACAATTGGATGCGGACAAACAGATACTTTCTTTTTAAAGAATGACCAAACAATATATTAATATAGCACTTACTTTGACAGTACTCTTCTTAAGTGCTAATGTTTAGGTGAGTATTCAGGTTACCTAAACAAGTAGGTAATCATACTATTGGTCACACCGCAAAACTTCTAGACTCACGTTAAAGTAACCAATACCATTGTGGAAATTACCTTGGAAAACCCAAAGGAAGGAGCATTATTATGAAGACACTAGATAATATTGTTTTAACCCTTTTAATTGTTGGCGGCGTTAACTGGCTCTTAGTGGGACTATTCGAATTCGACTTAGTTGCTACGATATTTGGTGGACAAACGGCTATCGGTTCTAAAATAGTTTATGTTATTGTCGGAATCTGTGCACTATATGCTATTAAGTTTTTCACCTTAATCAATTCCCGAAATTATAAAGAATAAGGGGATTACTATGGACACCCAAACAGCACGCTTTATGCGTGCGTTTGGGTGTCTTTTATGTCAAAAAATAATCAGGAGGACATATGAAACTAGCGATATATGACTTTGACGGAACCTTGTGTAAGGAAGAAACCATTCCTTTTTTAATTGCCTTTTATAGAAAAAACAATTATTCTTACCGTAAATTAGGCAAATTCTATTTAAAAATGTTGGGAGCAACAGCAAAATATGTTTCAAAAATAGATGCCTCATTTGATAAAGAAAAATACAGAGAGACCGCCGCTAAGAACTTTATGCTCCTTTTTGAAGAAATGAAAGAAGAAGAAATTATTAATTTTTTCGCTGCGAGCGCTTCAGAGCTTGCGAAATCTTTTAATCCAATGGTTGTTGCAAGTATTGAAGAACGAAAAGCAGATGATTACCACATTGTTCTGTGTTCGGGTGCAAATACTCTCTTACTAAATGAAGTTGCGCAGTACATCTCTATTGATACCATTATTGGTACAAAACTTCATTTTCTAGAAGATGGCACGTATGATTTTAATTCGGAGCTCTTCGTGACAACCGGTAAGAATAAACCAATTGCTGTACTTGATCGATTCAAGGATAAAAACATTGATTGGCAAAACAGTTGTGCTTATGGCGATAGCTTTTATGACTATGATATCTTGAAATTAACAGGAACACCTGTTGCGGTAAATCCTGATAAGGGATTAAGAGAAATTGCAATGGAAAATGGTTGGGACATATTAGAATAAAAATAATAACTATATCTACATCTAAGGAGTATTTTTAGAAATAAGTGAAAGAAAATATATATCTAGAATTACAATAGTACTCTTAATGCTAACAACTTTTAAAAGAGATAACCATGAACTGTTTGAAAAAAAATAAATATGTTCACCGATAAGAGGCTAGATGTAATATTTTTCCGTATTAAATTTTTTATAGCTAACGTTCTCGAAGAAAAAAGGTATAAGGCGTTTTATTGGTATCAATTAATTAATAACGTTATACTTGGTATAGACACACAGTTAGTAATCTAACTGAAACTTTAGAGGAGGCGTTTTATTTTGAATAACAAACGAGTAGAAGGTAGTTATGTACGCGTAGAGGACGCGGTTGATGCGGTTCAACGCTTAAGAGATAAAGGGTACGCACGTTCGAATATTTACGTGGTGGCAAACGAAGCAGTTCGTAGCGCAATTCCTTCGTATTCAATGGAAGCAGAAGTGAGTTCGCAAAGTGAGTTGCGTGAAAACACCGGAAACGAGAATGAACGCTCAATGTGGGAAAAAATAAAAGATGCGTTTACACTTGATGAAAACGAAACAGATCCACGTACGCAACCTAATTACGACGCTGATCGTGACCCCCTTTATGCGTATCGCGATGATATCGCTCAAGGGAACATCATTGTGTTAGTTGACGAAGACGCGAGTGTAACAGGCGGAGTGCATACAAACACAGCTGCTGAAGGGTACCGAGATACTGTTGACGACACCATTCAATTAAAGGAAGAAAAATTGGATGTTGATAAAAATAAAGTTCAAACGGGTGAAGTTACCATTGAAAAACGTGTCGTTGAAGAAACGGAAACTAAAAACGTTCCCGTGTCACATGATGAAGTCATCATTGAACGTCGTCCTGTAACGGATCAAGAACAAGTTGAAACAACAGAACCGCTCTTGGCAAATGATGGCACAGAAGAATTAGTCATTCCAGTGACAGAAGAACAACTGGATGTCAAAAAACGAACAGAAGTGGTTGAAGAAGTAGCGATTAAAAAAGAAAAAGTAACAGAAAATAAACAAGTAACCGATACGGTTGCAAAAGAAGAAATTGATATCGAACGCGATGGTCATGTTATAGAAGATACGGATCAAAACGGATAAGCGTTTCTTATTAAACCTCCCCCTACACGTCTGCTTTTTAATAAATCGGATGCGTAGGGGGATTTTTTATAGAATTTACTGTTGAGATAAAATTTTAAATTGATATCGCTTACGCTGATTATTAAAGTAATGAACTGAAGGTAATTGACAAGGATATAACTTTCATGCGCCATAATTTCAATCCGCTGAAAAAAGGAGAATAAAGATGACTATAAACCGCCATGATTTTTTAGCATCCCCAGAAAAAAAGCTTTCTGAGTACGCGACAGCGCATCCAGATGCCGCTTCATATTCAACAGAAGAAGTTAAAGAAGCGTTATTCGAAGAAGTTATTTCAACCTTACGTGACCAACAAACGCGTCTGTTCGCAGAAGCAAAATCAGGAATTGTTGTGATATTACAGGCAATGGACGCAGCAGGAAAAGATGAAGCAGTAACCACCGTTTTTTCTAACCTTTCTGTGCAAGGGCTCCGCGAATCCGAGCCGGGAGAACCAAGTGATAAAGAACTAAAACGTGATTATTTGTGGCGTCATCATGAAACGCTCCCTAAACGTGGCGAGATAGCGATTCTAAATCGTTCATATTATGAAGAAGTATTAGGTAGTCGTGTACATGGCAGCTATCAAAATGAACCCATGCCTGATAAGTGGAAAGAAGGGCCGGTTTGGAAACGACGTTACCGGCACCTCAACGAATATGAACGCTATTTAACTGAAAATGGGTTTGTTGTTCTGAAATTTTATTTAAATGTGAATAAGAATGTTCAAAAAAAACGACTACTAGAACGCATGAACAACCCTAATAGGAACTGGGAGTTTTCTTTTAGTGATGTGGATGACCGTGATAAATGGGAAGATTTTTATCATGCATATGATGAGGCCATAAAAGAAACATCAACTGGATATGCGCCTTGGTATGTTATTCCTGCAGATGATCCTTGGTTTACGCGCCTCGTGATAGCGGAAATTTTTAGTCAAACCTTATCAGAATTAAATCCGAAATTACCTGTATTAAGTGGCGAAGAAGCAACAAAACTTGAAGAATATAAAGAAAAATTAAAAAAACAGTAATTTACAAAGAACAAACTAAAAAAAAGAGTCTCGCGAGAAAGTTAGTGAGACTTTTTTTTGATGAATGAATAGAATTATGCGAAAAGAAGGCGTAGTAACCGTATTGCAACTGAAAGTTGCGTGATAGTAGGTGGTGACAACCATTAATAATTGCTATTATATAGAAAAGAAAGCAGAGGGGTATATGAAATTAGATTTATTAGGTATTCTTATTTTTGGTGGCGTATTATTAATCGGATTAGTAGCGATCACAACAATAATCGTTACAGGTATTTTTCTTATAAAAGCATTAATTCGATATACCAAATCAAAAGAGGTAAGAGAAGAAAAAGGAACATTCAAAAAATCATTAGGTGAAGTCTTAAAACAACAAAGAGAAGATTGCAAGATGACCCAGCAATTTGTTGCGGAAACAATTGGTGTCAGTAGACAAGCGGTATCTAAATGGGAAAATGGGACATCTGACCCTAGTACATCTAACTTAATATCTCTCGCAAAACTATACAAAATATCTGTTGAGGAGATACTTCACGAAGTAAAATAAAGTAGTTAGTTGAATAATAAGTTAACGCTCGACTAAAGGAGCTTAAAAAATGGACATTGAAGAGTTGATAAAAAAATACCAGGATAATATTGTTGTAGTTGATAAAAAAAGCCAGTAACAGAAGTAATACGCGGATTGGTAGATATAAAAGAAATCCCCATTGGAACGCTAACCCCAGCACACCTCAAATTTTCTATGGAAAATGCAGCTCATTCCATTCAGAATATCTCTGATCAAACGATAAATTTACATCTATACCAGGTTCTGTTTAATGAGAAAAGTGTTCCTTATTATCAAGATATCAGTAATGATACAACTTACATATCGTTAATAGATTATCTATCTTTTTTTAATCAATAATAAGTTTTTGTCAAAAAAATGACCCTACTTCTCTCTAATAAAAATGTATAAAAAATTCGTTGAATCAATGGATGGAACGGTCCAAGCAAGTGTAAATGAAAATATTTTCCATATCCAAGTTGCGTTGCCACATAAGAATATCTCTTATTAAATCGTTATATCTTAGATAAAAAGGAGTAAAAAGAATGGATAAAACAGTACAAACAGAGTTAGGTATTGTTCAAAAGATTGTGGTAAAAAGTATGAAACTTCTTTACATGGAAGTGTCAAATGATATCAAGAACCAAAAAAATGCTTGACCGAAATTTGAAGAGCACTTTCCTTCCTTAACAGGACGTAAAATGTATGGATTCGACTATAGTAACAGTAACATTTATCGCGTCTGTTCGCTTGTTTTGGATGAAGATAACGGAGAGAATTTCGGATTGAAGCAATTTGATTTTGAAGGCGGAGTCTACATTCGATTACGGCTCAAATTTAATCCACCGGAACTGTATGAAAAAATAGGACCAGCATATGATTTTTTGATTCGTAACTATGAAGAATCGATTGAATGGTCACTTCCTATGATTGAACATTACAAGGCCAAAAATATTTTAGATATAATGATTCCTATCACTAAAGTTGATTAATAGAAAAACGATACAAGGAACGACACGACTAGTATAGAGTGAATTCTGTACTATTTTTTTTGTATATAAATAAATCTATACAAATCCGATTCAGCTCTCTTTAAAGGTACGAGATTAAAAGTTATTTGCGCTATAATAATTAAAAGAAAACAAAAAAATTGGAGGTTGTTTATAGGTGGTTACTATTTGGTGTTATTACTGTATTAGCGACATTTATAAATCTTTATCTCTATAATCGGTTTATCATTTACGATATTAACCTTGACTGCCAGTTACAGCATGGTATCTAACTGGGTTAACGTCGAGGATTGGACTGCTTTATCCGATGTCGTACCTACCATGAGCATCGCATTTTGGGTTTTAGTATCTTTATCGATTTTATTAAATATTCTACCTATAATTTTAGAACTCAAGCACAAAAAGCAAACAGACTATCAAAATAATAAAGGTTCTATATGGAAACATTAAATGAAATATTGGGGTGGCTAAAAATGAAAAAAGAACTGATTATAATCTCAATTACGTTTATCATAGCAAATTTAATTCGTGGGTTCTTTATAACCTATACTGGGTTCTCCTTTAATCCTTGGCAAGATAGCTTTGATTTAATACCTTTTTTAATAGACTTTATGATATGGGTACTTTCATATGCAGGGGTAAGGTTGATTGTAACTAATTTTACTAAGAATAGAGTATCGAAAGACTAGAACTGGAATAGAATTAGATAAATAGGGGGAAATTGGTGAAAAAAATTGCGATTACCAGTAATTATACAGCTTTTTCTTATCTTGAGCCTTCTTATTGTTAGCATGATCTGGGATGAATCTTATAAAATTGAGCGGATTTTTCTTGTTTTATTTGCTGCAAATTTAATTTTTATGATTATTGAAGAAAAAAGAAGACCAAAATAAATAAGCACCTCATTAAAAAATTTCATGAATAAATTATTTATTAAGATTCTGAAAACATAATTCTACAAGATTTCATATATTATTTAAAATGACATTAAATTCTTCGTAAAGAACAGGTGTATTATCACTAATTTCAATATTATCTACTCCATAAACCTAGTGATCTCTTCCTCTTTCTTTAAATGCGTGTTCCTCAGAAACTTCAAGGAACGGAACAATCGCAACTTTAGTAGTTTTTGTTATACAAACAGCGTCATTTTCACTATCTAATATAGTATTAAAATCGATTATTTTTGGCAGTGGGTCGTTGTCTATTGCGTATAGATCGTACGCAGAAGCTGTAGCTGTTTTGATATTTTTCACAGTTAGTTAACAAGTACACCATACTTTAAAGAACTATAACTACTCTCCTTATATTCTGGATTCTGCTTTCATACTTCCGCTGAAAGGATTCTATCTTTGATATCATAATGAACAAAGAAAACGAACCAAAGGCTTGCAAACTGTCAGAAGGAGCCGGTAAGGATTTTGTTCCCGAGGTCTAATACTTATTAATTATGATTCTTTTGTAGTAGTATTGAATTAGCATCGGAAAAAATATAGATTAGCTAAGGAGAAAATAAATGACAAATAACTACAAAGCTTTACTCGAATCATTTAAATTACCTAATGGCGCTACACTGCCCAACCGAATCGCTATGTCACCAATGCTTGTGCTAGCGTCAACGGCTGAGGGAGAAATTACCGAAGAAGATTTGAGCTATTTTGACAAGCGGTCTCAAGTAGCAGGCATGCTTATTACAGGAGCAGCTTCAGTTAGTAAAGGTGGACGAGGCGCTGAAAAGCAAATCAATGTCTCTACCGATGAGATTATTCCGGGACTCAAAAAACTAGCTGAGACCATGAAAAAAGACGGAAATAAGGCTATCTTACAATTGCATCATGCTGGACGTGAAGCAATTGCTGCGTATGAATCATACGGTCAAGTAGTGGCACCAAGTGCGATTGATTTTCCATTTTTACCTTATACGCCAAAAGAGCTTAGCCATGAAGAAATCTTAACGATTATCAAAGAATTTGGGGAGGCGACTGAACGGGCTATTAAAGCAGGTTTTGACGGCGTGGAAATCCATGGAGCCAATCACTACCTCATCCAACAGTTCTTTTCTTCCTACTCGAATACGCGCGAAGACGAATGGGCGGCACACTTGAGAAGCGGATGAACTTCCCATTAGCTGTGGTGAAAGAAGTAAAACAAGTGGCTGAGAATAGTGATAAAGAAGATTTCATTATTGGTTACCGAATCACTCCGGAAGAAATACATGGCGAGAATGTTGGTTATCGTTTAGGCGATGCACAACAACTAATTGATCGAATTGTTGATTTTAAGATTGACTATGTCCATGTATCACTCTTTACTAAATATGATGCAGAAAGCGTCGGAACCAATATGCCGATTGGTAAAACGATTAAGGAAACAGTCGGTGACCGGGCAGCGGTGATGATTATTGCGGGAATATTCTCAGCAGATGATGCTTTGGATGCCTTGAACCATGGCGACCTAGTGGCTATTGGTCGAAGTGCGTTGATTGATCCAGAATTTACCTTAAAAATTAAAGAGGACAGATCGGATGAGATTGTCTTATCGATTAAAAAAGATCGAGTAGATTCTCTCGCTTTACCGGCCGGATTAATTGAATGGTATACGAGCGAAGGCGTTATGTTACCGCCATTACCAGGAATTGAATATCTAGAAGAATTAAAAAAATAGTTTAATCCTATTCTTTTTAAATCCATACCCGAAAATTAGACACTCAAAAAAAGAGTGTTCTCGTTTTCGGGTTATTTTTATCTGTTTTTCGTTATACTCCAATGGAACGGTTTGGAATCGGAGGTTACGACATGAGCAAAAAATATATACGGAATAAGAAATTGAATTAGGAAACTATAAAGAAAAAAACATTGTGGAACGAGAAAATCAAATGGTTCACTGGCTAAGTAAACAAATATTTTAAGCTTTCGAATAAACCATTTAAGTATGAGTATGTTCCAGTAAGAATGGAGCAAATGTATTTTTAAAGTTGTTTGTCTTCAAGGAGGTAGTGTGTATGCCAACGAGATTAAAATTAAAAATAATAGATAATAGTGAGCTCAGAAAAGAAATTGATGAAAGATATGAAAAGATGAATCAGATAGATGCAGCAAAATGGTCTCTATCCATAGCAAAGCATATATTAAAAGTTGTTAATATAGATTATGAAGCCGTACCCGAGATAAAAGAAGGATTTAGAATCAATGAATTGTGGCAAATAAAAGAAGCCAGAATTATAGACATAAGACAAGCAGGTTTCAAAATCCACAAACTCGCGCTTGACAGTGAGTTAGAAATAAACAAAACGGCATTAAGAGTCGTTGGTCAAGCAGTAGGAAGTGGACACATGAAAGAACATGCAATGGTCGCTTCAGATTATGCAGTAAAGACAATAGGACTAATGAATTCTAATAGTTTAGAATCAATTACTCTTGAACGAAAATGGCAGCTAAATGAAATAAAAAAATATTTATAAAAAATATGGAACCATTTCTTTAAATTCGATAAATGGGTTTGTCATAATAAGGATTGAGACAAACTCATGTATACTAAAAAAAGAGGGGGTTTAGTAATGACATTGATTAAAAAAAAGTCTTTTAAGAGGTGGTATCCCTTTTATAATTATAGAGGCTTTTGCCTTAGCTCTTTACTTACAAAGTGAAATCTTAGAGGCTAGAAACCTATTTTTTGGAGGGTTCGTTCTACTGATTTTAGGTTCAACAACTGTTATTTACAATATTGATCAATGGAGTTTAGCAAAGCAAAGTGCTATTCACTTCTCAATCATGCTAGGGACACTTTTTCCAATTCTTTTATTAAGTGGTTGGTATCCCGTCACGTCTCTACAAGATGTTCTTCAAGTATTTGCGATTTTTGTTGCATCTGGTTTAGTGATTTGGACAATTATGTTTATACTTGCTAAATTTTTTAAATGGTAAATCTTCGCGAGTTAGTCTTAACGACTTTAGTTTTAGACTTATGTCAAACTAGAAAATGCTAATTAAGGGCGTAATAAAATATTCTAATAAATATGACGTCATACCTAACTCAAACCTTAAGATGGTAACTTATATATAAATATCGATTTATTATTTGTAAATAAGTTACGTTTACCATAAGGAATTAGAAGCTATTTACCTAAAATATCTTTTCTTTTGCGAGTAAAGGCTTTTTCTAAAATGAGTTTTACTATCTATTTATTCCAAGTTTTGATTTTTACAGTTTTTTGTGATATTTTCCATATAAAGGAAGTGGAACTAATGAAAAAATATCTAATGCTAGTATGTAGCCTCATGTTGTTAACGGCTTGTTCAAGTAATGAAAATTCAGAGAACGTTAACTCAACTTCATCACTTTCTACTGCTGAATCATCAATTGCTTCTACCTCAATGGAAAGCTCTGAGCAAGTCAGTACAAGCAGTAAAGAGGCGACACAAAATTTTCCTTATGCAGTAAACTTAGATGACTTTGTACAAGAAGAAAACTTCAATGGAGATGATACAAACAAGAAGCCTCTTTACAGGCTTAATTTTATCAGCAATCAAAAAAATGTCCCTACTACAATTATTGTAAACCTAAAAGATTTAAATAGTTTTGGAAAAGGTATTTATTTTTCTTCAAATGAAAAAGATATATTTTATCCGATTTCAATTAATGAAATAGCTACTAAAGACATCTCTCTTATTGGGTACAATGGGAAAGAAAGAAAAATAAAGGTTAATACTGAGGTGAAAATTGAACTTCTAGAAAACCAAACAGATTCGCTACAAATAGTAGGAGATAGTTATTATCTCTTTTATAATCAAGAAAAGACTATCTCTATAGCGACTCGAGATTTTGATAAAAACCCAGGTTCAGAAGATTTAGATTATAATCATATGATAGAGTATATTCAACAACCAGATTCACAAAATACTGAAAATTCAATGGAATCTGAATCAGAAGAGGCTCTAGAAAACGACCAATACTATAATTCCATCAAAGAAGCATGGCATAAACAAAAGAATTATATTGACTCTATTGAAGATCCTAAAATGAAACAATCTGTGCAAACACCTTTTTCAGCAGCAAATGCTGAAGCAGGTAGATTAGAACTGGATCATCCTGAAGATACTGATCTAATAAGAGAAAGCTTAGAAAAGGTGCTTGATGGGGAATGATTTTTAGTAGATTTTGATTCTTCCAACATAAATGTATGGGTAATCATAGTGCTTTATAATCTCATAATGAAGCAGAATATTTAAAATAGAAAATAAGATAAGAGAAACCATATCATCTTTTATACTTTATTAGGTGAATGTGTGGTCATTTTAGTAAGTTTAATCATTATGAAAACTGAGTTTATCTTAACTTTAACTACGAAAAACTCGTATAATGAATTTCGCTTACGATATTTTGATCAAAAATAGAAGTGGAATAGTGTCGGTAAAAAAAGAGATGAAGAATATACAATGAAGAAACAATTTTGAACTGGCTATGGATTCTTTTTAGGAATAATAGGACTCTCAGGTTTACTTTATAGCGTATTAAGCACGTTGAATTTCTTTGGATAAATCGTTCGTCACCAGAAGGTATGTGTGCTACTATTACCGCCATGAGTACTTTCACCAAGTCAGGATTGCATATTATCTGAAAGATGTAACCTAAGAGCAAAATAGATTAAGTATGAAAAAGGAAAAACACAATAGCTAGAGTAATGAATTAAGATAGAATCAATTTTTTGTCTAAACAGGAGCGCAATGAATTTTAAAATTTCGTAGGAATTTTCACACAGAATAGAATTTTTAAACAAGGTTTAATAAATTTTTGCTACTAAAAGGAGAGTTGTACCATGAAGATAAACTGGCGATTTGGGTTAGGTATAGGAATTTCTCTCACCATTTATAATTTAATCATGGATAAATATTGGCCTGATCTTCATATACTGTACAGAGCCATTTTCGCAGGGCTCTTTGTTGGGATTTTCTCTTTCTTGATAGAACAATTTCTACTTTTAGTAGTTTAAAGAGTTAAGTTTTTTTAATTTAAACTGCAAAAATACTCAATAAAAAGATAACAAATTGTATAAAATTGAAAAAAGTAAGTTCTATAAAATGTTTCTTATTTTCAGACTATTAAAATACCTACCTTCATTTGATACACACATTAAAAAGGGAGATGATACTTCACTGATAAAAAAGAGTGTAAAGATTTGATTGCTATCATACTAACCTGCCCGTTATTTTTTCCAAAAGGGTTTAAAATAACTTTTCCTGTCATCTTGTTGGTTATCTCGTGCCAACTCATATAGTTTGCCTCAGGCATCTTCAAACGATTTCCCAAGGTATAGCCTCGAAGTTCTTGGCGAAGATGATGGTACACGGCATGGGCATCTTTTCCTTTACTCAGCTGCTTTGCTAGACTAAAGAGCAACTGGTGTATATAAGGATTCTTATTCACTTCGAGATCAGAATAAGCGGCGCTCATTGCGTCCAGTCATTTCACTCTTTATTCTCTCTCACCTACCATAACGTTTCATCATCCTTTAAGAATCATATTATTAATCTATTACTACCCTGAATTATTCATACTTCTAAATTTTCCTTATTAATTTAGGAAAACCGTTGGTTTATACTTTTTTATCATTGTATTCCGAATGTGAATCGCACCATTGTTTCAAATTTTGTTTGCGTTCAAGAATCAGTACGAAAAACTTCCGGTTTTTGGGCGCACGATCCCCTTGGAATTCATTAATTTTTTTAAAATTTCAGTTGGCTCTCGGCCCTACCAACAGAGTTGCTGGATTTTGTCCAATAAGTGGTAGAACAGGTTTTGGTAGACATGGGAAGAGCTCGTCTTCAAAAACAACTTTCGGCCGCTGCGGACCAGCTTGCCAGCCACTTTGAAGAGGCGCAGGCGCAAGGTGTCTACTTGGAAGGCCGCTTCTTTCGCCGGTAAACAGATTGTTTTCATGAAGTTGACCAGGTTGTAAGCCAAGAGGCTTACCATCATCCGGCCATGGTTTTCCAGAAAACAGGAGCTATCCGTCTTGTCGAAATGGAAACCGTTCTTCGCTTCCTTGATATAATTCTCCATGGTGCCACGCTTGTGGTACAGCTGGAACATTACTTTGGCGGATACATTCTCCGAAAAGTTCGTCACCAAGTATTCATGGCGAAACGTTAATTCCCCTGCATCGCGTGTCGATTTGATGCAGACACGCCTCTTTTTTTCCCAACTGCTGGCTTGATAGGTTGTCGAGTAATAGTAGACTTCCCGGTGTTCCCAGGGATGGTCGTCGCCGATCAAGACGAAAGATTCGGCCAACTTGGCCAGTTTCGCATTCGCCTTGAGGCGAATCACATAATAACTTTTGTAGGTTTCACAGGTATCATAGACTTCCGGTGTCGCAAATCCGCTATCTCCACGCACCATGATATCGGTGCACGGGAGGGTGTGGCTGTAATGCTCCAGCATTAACTCCAGAAATGTTTTCACCCCATTTGAGGTATAAACATTGCCAGAACGAAGTTCTGCTTTCAGGAAATCACCCGTTAGGCCATCGAAAGCGACCAAGGGATGGTACCCGTTCGTGCCATAGTGGGCATTGTAGTTGGCAGCCTCTTGATTACCGAATGTATCGGAATGAGTGGAATCCAAATCGATGATGAGTTCGGTCGCATTCCGTTTCGTCCGCGCTTTATCAATTATGGCTTGATTCAGGCTTTGGAATTGGGAGATGGTTGCCTCCGTTATTCGGTCCCAGAACCGAGAAAGAGACGCTTGCGATGCAATCCCGTCCTTATCAAGCACCAAACGGAAAATAGGATCTTCCTTCAGTAAATTGGCGGAAGAATCCGTAGCGTATCCGGCAATCAACTAGAACAAGAGTTGCTCCAGCAAGGAAATGTTGTCATGATGCCAGTAGTGTCGGTTGTCCTGGAAGGTGAGAGAATGGGTAGCTAATGTTGAGAAGCCAATGGAATCCATGAATTCTTTTACCAAAATCAGCCCAGAATCGGTGGAAAGATTTCCGCCCGTATTATTTACGACCATGTTTGAGTTGAAATTTACGCGTTTTTCCTGTAATGTAGCCATTGAGAGAACCCCTTTCATGGTTTAGTTTAGTCGCTTTAACCATAGCAGATTGGGGTTCTTTTTGTACACCCAAAGGGTGTCGGATAACTAAACAAAAAACAGTGTTGGAACAACGCTTAGAGAGCATTTTAGAAAAACTATGAATTATTCAGGGTAATATGTGGACTGGTAGATATTAAAGAAATCCCCATTGGAACGCTAACCCCAGCACACCTCAAATTTTCTATGGAAAATGCAGCTCATTCCATTCAGAACACCTCTGATCAAACGATTACTTCGCACCTATGCCGGATTGGAATATTTTCATAGTGAAAACTAATAAAAAATTTAAAGACTTGTTATGAAAACATGAGTCATCGGAAGTAAGGAAGTTCAAACATATGGATTAAGCTATTGTATATATGTTTATAACCAAGCGAAATAATTTCCTACGAAAATTCTTGACATACCGATTGTTACTTAGAGTACTTTTTAGTAAAGCAGAGAGAACTACTTTGTTTGGTTCAAATTCATAAATTAAAAAACACTCCACTTAAAATAATTATTTTAAGTGGAGTGTTTTTTAATTTACTAACGAGATTATTCAATTTTTACAACAAAGGTTCTTGGTATAAAAACTTAATCTAATAAATCTTTAACAGCATAACTCCCTATCTTTGGTACGTCTCCTGTTAATTGTTCCATGAGTTCCTTAAACGTCCAATGATCTTCCAAAATAATAATCGAATCAAAAGATTCTATAAAAGTCCTAAAGGATTGGCTATCCATCATAAAATCATCTTTTGGCGTGACGTTTGTAGAATACAAATAATATTTAGAGAAAAAATTAGTATAGTAACTATTTAAATTTTCTTTGTCCGTTGTTACTACTAAAATGCGATCTTGATTTATATTAAATTGCTGACTTACCACTTTTTGAAACTGACCGGGAACACTTTTATAAAATTGTGTATTATGATACTTTATGCCATTTACTTCTGATAATAATAAAAGGATAGATATAAAAGATAATATAATAGTACTATACTGATATATTTTTTTTGTGAGAAGTGATTTATAGCTTTTGTAGTTTCGCAATGCAATGTTTTTTTCATAGAGTGAATAATCAACTTCTAATGCTATGGCAGAAAAAGCAAGCCCTAAGGAAAAAATAACGATACTCGAAGCATACCGCTCAATACCTGCTAATCTAATGGCTTCATCGATAGGCATTGAGAATAAAAACATACAATAAATACCAAGATAATATGAAAAAATAATAAAGATACCAATTATTAAAACTTTTAATAAAGAGTTTTTTCTACCTATTCCTATTCGTATGATTAAATAGCCGCCAAGTAGAATAATTAAAAATAAGAGTATACCCTGTGTATTTGTATTATATATATCTGTTAAATAATCAAACTGCTTATTAAAAATATCTTTTGTAACATTAGAATCTTTAGCTTTGAATAACGATTGATAGCTAGTCAGACTCACTTCATGTTTTGTAACCTCGAAATGATTTTTAACATAATAAGACCAATACATTATTGGGGAAAAAGAACTGACAATAGCAATTAAAGCAACCAGTAAAGACTTTGTTTTTGATTTCTCTTCTATTACTAGTGGAATTAACTTATAAATAAAATAGAACAATATGACTATGCTGAAAAATATACCACTTGATTTTACAAGATTTAAAACAGCTGTGATGATGAAAAATAGAAAACTCATAAGTTTAATATTTTTTCTGCATGAATAAACTGCAGCAATACCAGATAGTGCAAGAGCAGGTAACAAGTAGTCTACTAAAAGATTATTTAAACGAATCGAGGTATTAAAATAATTAAATAATGTTATAGTAAAAAACATGATAGAAATAGTCAAAACTCTTGTTTTATCTCTAATAAAAACGCCCAGTGAAAATAGAGCAGATGCAATGAATATAAACTGGGACACGAGCATGACATTATCTCTGAATCCAGCTATAACTGTTGAGTAATAAATAAATAATGAGCTGCCCATCGGGTAAGATGTATAACTAATAATGGAGTCGACATTTGTTGGAAGATGCCCCTCAGTAAATAAAAATTTCACAATCAGGGCCCAATGGGAGAAATTATCATAATGTTCAAGTTGTGTAAACATTAATATACTTCCAATAAGAGCTGTATAGATAGTAAACCACACATTCCACATAGAAAAATGAGGAATACTACGTTCTTTACTTCGTAACTTCATGAAGAGTATATACACCCAATAAAAAGAACATGCAATAAAAATTAAAAAAGTAGCGGGTAGCAATAAGTTAAGAAATCCAGCTATATATAAAAGTAAAACAATTGAACAAATGGTAGTAATCCAACCTAACTCGTTAGGAATTTTCATTCTACGAACAAAAAATTGCTTTCCACCATATAATGAGAAAATAAGAATGAGAATTCTAATTAAAGTCATTTATTCTGTTTCCTCCTTTAGATAAATGAGTTAGTAATAAATCAAGATTTTCCTTTATATTTTCTTTATTAATAATATCGAAAACATGTAAATCATTATCAATAGCTACTCTCTTTAATTGTAGTTGATATTCAGGTAATTCGATTTTAAATAAATCATCAAATGAACCAGAGTAGTCATTAAATTGAATAATTATTTTATCGTAATTGGCGGATATTATTTTTCCTTGAAATCCGTTTATAATAATTTTCCCATCTGAATCTATAATACTTTTTTTATTTTTTTCTGGTGAGATACGTATAATTAAATATGAAATATGCATTTTCAGCGTATTTACTAAGTGATCTAGAGGAGTAATCCACGGATCTCTTTGTCTAGCAAGACTATTATTATAACCATCATATACAATATTTAAAAAATTATTGTATATCTCGCTATCACCAAAAGAATCAAGCTGTACACCATAAATCCACCCGGTCTCGTTTTCTACCTCCCGAATAATAACCCCCTTCATTGGTAACTGTTTTTCATTATTCTGAATACAAATATTTATTGAGTAGTTTTTAGAAAAACATAGTTTTGTAGAAGAATGAAAGGACAAACCACTTTCGGAAAGGTTAATAGTATTAGATTTAATCCAAGGGCCATTATTATGATTAAATTGTATTGGAAAATATCTATCAAATCGCTCATGTTTACGATAAATAGGGCGACCCAAGAAAAATAATACTGAAAAAACTAAATTGAATATGTGTACGAGTAACCAAAAAGAGACAATACTACCATATAAAATTTCTGAACCAAATTTATTATAATTAAATTTTATAAATCCCAAAATACTTAATAGTAATAGAGTTAAATAGGGGAGCATCAGTAAAATATTTCCAGAGGAATCAAGTGTAGTTTTGTTAGTAACTTTAAATTGCTTTTCACTTAAACCAATTGTTTCTAAAAAAACAGGAACAATTAAGTACGGAGCAAAAATTGTTTCCTGAATTTCACCCCAGCTTTGAGTACGAATATCACTTGCGGTAAATTTCATTGTTAAATGCAAGAGAATATAACCTGGAAGCCAGAAAATAAAAAGTTGCCAAATATCAGCTACCACCACTCGTGTATTGAAAACTGTAAACATGATTGGAGCCATTATATAAATAATACGGCGAAGAAAGGACCACCAATAAAGGTAACTATTTAAGAACACCATTTTTTGGGGTAATGAAAAATTTTTGTTTGTAAAAATTTTAAGATTATGCACACTTCTAATAACGCCGCGTGCCCATCTAATTCTCTGTTTAAACATACTTGGGATATCCATGGGTGTTAAACCAGACGCCATAGGTTCTAAAGTAGAGATACTTCTATACCCTTGTGAATTTATAAGGGCACCTAATTCAAAGTCTTCAGTGATTGTATCCGTGGGGAAACCACCAACTTTATCAATTGCTTCTCTCAGAAGAACAGTGTTTGAACCAGTGTATACAGCCGCTTCATGGGCATTGTTAAGTACATTGACTTCTCTAGAAAAAAAATCTTGTTCATTAGGGATGCTTTTCTCAGAAAAAAAGTTAAATTGAAAGAGATCAGGGTTATAAAAACTTTGAGGTGTTTGTACAAACCCTAATTTTTTTTTATATCCTTTCTGTTTTACAAAATAAGGAACAGTTTCTATTAAAAAATTAGAATAAGGAATCATATCAGCATCAAAGGTAGCTATTAATGGTGAATGTATCTTTGATAAGGCATTGTTAATATTTCCAGATTTTGCATGTTTATTATATTCCATACCTATGTGTTCAACACTAAACTTTTGAGCTAATTTCTTTACTTCCTCCCTGTTCGTATCGTCTGCTAAATATATATGAACTTTACTCAAGTCTGGATAAATCATATTTTTACAGGCGTTAAGAGTTTTATATAAGATATCAATATCCTCATTATGTGTCACGATTAACACATCAATATGAGGGTATTGGTAATCGCTTATTTCTGGTTTAACAAGTGGCTCTTCTTTATGTTTACTCCAAATAAGTATGGCAGCTGTAAAACTAGATGTTATTTCACTCCCTATTAAAAAAATCCCAAATAGGATGGCATACCATGAATCTTCAAGTGGCAGTGTATAAAGAATGCGCCATAAGAGATAAAGAATAAGTGACAAGATAGTTAGTCCATAGAGTGTTCTTCTTAATAAACTCATAATTCTACCCCTTAAAAATTATTTTTTTTTGAATAAAATAACTTACTAAAAATAGCATACTGTCAATTATTATTTTTAATAAGACAGTAGCCTGAGTTGAAAATAAGAATGATAAGAAATGAATAAAAAAGCTAGATAGTATAATTTGCATAATTGCTAAAGAAAAATATTTAAACATACTCAGATGAGAATTATTCCTGAAAACAAAGCGTTTATTTAGCGTATAGTTAAAAAGAGCAGATATAACTCTAGCAAAAAAAGAAGAGAGGTAAATTGCAAAAAAGCCTATAGGAAATAGAATACGCACCAAGATAGCATAAACAGAAATATCGATAATAAAGGCTAGTATAGAAGAGATAATATACTTAAAGAAAACACTATATATCCGAACGGAATCAGAAAAGACCTTAAAATGTGATGATTTATTTCCATTTATATAGATAGTACTAATCGGATGTGAAACAACGGGGACTTCGCTTTCTCTAGTTGCTATTAACATATTCGTTTCAAATTCATAACGGTCACCCTCTAGTAACAGTAAGTCATCAAAAAAGGTTCTTGGAATAATTCTAAGACCAGTTTGAGTATCTTCCAATGCTATGCCGGTAGTCATTTTCAAAATATTCCTCGTAACTATGTTACCAAATTTACTTCTAAGAGGGATATTTCGACCAAATGTGCGTGTTCCAAGAACGAGAGCCTCAGGATTTTTACGTGCTGTTTCCATACAACCAACGATGTCTAGTACGGTGTGTTGGCCGTCGGAATCGACCGTTATTAGTGAGTCAATGGAAGGAAACTTTTTTTGTATATACTTAATTGCAGTTTTAATTGCTACACCTTTTCCTTTGTTTGTTTTGTGATTTTTTACAATACAATCATATTGCTTTGCTTGTTCAAATATTCTGAGATATTCATTTGAACTGCCATCATTAATAATGATAATAGGAATTTCATTTACTGTACTTCGAATAGACGTTAATAACTGGATTAATTTCTCATCCGGATTAAGTGCGGGAATAACAATTATAAAATTTAAACTCACGGTAATAGCCTCTTTCTTTTTTCATATATAATATCAGTAGTGAATTTACGAAAAACAAAGACATAAACTTTAAAAAAAGATTATACCTTGAATATGATTATAAAAAAAGGGCCTTTGAATTAACATTCTATTCTTTGAGACGTATTTCATTAGAATTGTCAAAATAGTAGTGCAAGTTTTAATCAAAAGGAAACAGCTTTCCTCTGGAATTACCAAGGAAACATTTGAAACATAGCCAAATTAGAATAGGATATACTGGCAGAGATGTAAGAATAATCGCGTATTAATAGCAGGCAGGTCATGATAAGCATAACGGTATTAACAATAAGTTAGAGAATGTACCAAAAGTGTTGTGGAAAGATTAGAGAAGTGTGGAAGTAAATGCTGTTGTATAAGCTACCCTTAGCGCGGACCAATAAAAAATATTTGAAATTTCAATAGGTAAAGAAAAAAGACTTACTCAGTAGCCCCAAGGTACCAATCCAAACAGTTATATTTCCTGTAATAGTTAGAAACAGATGAAAAATCTCTAAAAAGAGTATGCAAACAATAATGTAAGTGCTATCATAAGTGTGCAAAGCTAAGAGGAGTTCGAGTAAGTTACCTGTTGATCCCATCCAAAAAGACTTCTTTAAGCTAAGTAAAGAGATATCTCTATTGTATTGGTGCAGAAGGAAAAGGATTGATTATAAGGAGGAGAATATAGTGAATAAGAAATTGATTAAAGGTGCGAGTATTTTTGCAGTAACTGGGATGCTATGGGTAACGAATATTGGCTTTGTTGAAGCGTGTACGTCTGTATTAGTAGGGAAAGATGCTTCAGAAGATGGTTCAACGATGATTGCCAGGAATGAAGATATGGGAACGGCTTGGTCCAAACATTTCTACGTCAGAGAAGCAAATAAAAATGAAAAAAAATTTGAGTCGAAAGGAAATGGTTTTTCTCTAGAACTACCAAAGGAGCAGTTGAAATACACTGCTACTCCAGAATGGGATGTTTCAGAGGGTCTATATGAAGAAGCTGGAATTAATAGTAAACAAGTTGCCATGAGCGCGACGGAATCAACAACGATTAAAGAAAGTATTTTAGAAATTGATCCCTTAGTAGAAGACGGGATTGCAGAAGATGCCATGCTGACAGTCGTATTACCTTATATTGAATCTGCTAAAGGCGGCGTCGAAAGATTAGGAGAAATTGTTGAAGAAAAAGGTGCTGCTGAAGCTAACGGGATTGCTTTTTCTGATAATGAAGAAGTGTGGTATATGGAGACACTTTCTGGCCATCATTGGGTAGCCGCTCGAATTCCAGATGATAGTTATGCGGTTGTTGCAAATACGATTACCATTCAAGAAATTGACTGGGATGATTCAGAAAACTACCTCTATTCTAAAGGTTTACAAGAATTTATTACTGATAATGACTTGACTGATAACCTCGAAGAAGCTTCTATGAGAGAAATATTTGCCGACACAGCAGATGATAGTCAATATAACATTCCAAGAATTTTATCTGGACAAAAAATGTTAACGGATTCTGATATAAAAATAGATGACGAAACATTTGATCTCTTCCAAAAATCAGATAATCCCATAACTGCTCGAGATATTGCAGATATTTTAGGTTCACATTTTAATGATACGGAATACGATACCTTTGGTGGAGAAAAATCTGATGCTTTTCGTCCTATCAGTGTGCCGAACACCATGGAATCACATATTTTACAAATTAGAAATGATGTACCAGAAGAAATAAGTGGGATTCACTGGCTTGCGATGGGTGTTGCGTCAACTAGCAATTATATTCCTTTCTACAGTGGTATTACTGAAACACCAAAAGAATACCAAGAAGGAACCGATGAACCAGATCAAACATCAGCATATTGGAATTACCGTACAACGAATGCCTTAACGAACCCTTACTATAACGAATTTAAACCAGAATTAGTGATGCCGGTGCAAGAAAAAGTCTGGGGTTATATGTACAAATCAGTAGAAAAAATAGATAAAGAAGCCAGCAAAATGCTTGAAAAGGATTCAAAGGAACTCGCTTCCTATCTAAACAAAGAAACCCAAGAAATGTCCAAATACGCTATGAAAGAATACAAAGAATTAAATAAGACACTGCTTAAAAAGTTGACTGAGAAAACAAATGTCGAACACAATGAAGATTTATAAGACAAACACTCTATTCTAACAGAAACACTGCCCTCATAATTTGAAGGCAGTGTTTCTTCAATTATTTAAAGCTTTAATTTCCTTTGTGTAATAAAATAGGGTATCGACAAAAGATATCAAAAGGGAGAAAATATGACTTATCTACTGTTAGCAATTATTTGTAGCGCATCCATCGCACTTATTTTTAAATATACAGAAAATATACCTACAAATCGTTATGTGATTACAAGCGCGAATTATTTTATGGCGTTTGTGACTAGCTTGTTTATGATAATCACAAGAGATTTATTAGTAGATGTGGAACAAAATACCCCATTTATAAAAGAATTAACTCAACTGTATCTTGGTAAAACTGCTATTTTATCACCTTATGCCAGTATTATTTGGGGACTTATAAGTGGGAGTATTGCAGGATTCTTTTTCTTTTCATCTTTTTTTTATTACCAAAAAAGTGTCAAAGAGAATGGGGTCGGTCTGTCAGGAACTATAGCTAAACTAGGTATTCTTATTCCGATGATTTTTTCAATTATTATCTGGAGAGAATTTCCTTCCGCTATTCAATGGATTGGAATCACTCTATCCTTGCTTTCAATTCTGCTGGTTAATCTGTCACCGCAGTCACTTGAAAAGCTAGATATTAAACCAACGCTTATCATCTTATTTATTTTGGGAGGGATGGCTGAATTTTCTAATAAAATTTACCAAAAATATGCCCTAGCTGATTACAAAGACATTTTTCTTTTTGCGACTTTTTTTGTAGCCTTTCTAGTTAGCTTATTTTACACAGTAAAGCGAAAAGAAAAAATTACGAAAAAAGATATAGTAATAGGCTTTGTAGTTGGAATTCCAAATTTATTTTCATCATATTTCTTAATTCTATCCTTAGCGACTGTAAAAACATCGGTTGCCTTCCCAATTTATAGTGCTGGAAGTATTATCTTAATTAATCTTGGAGGCATTTTAATTTTTAAAGAGAAAATAACTAGGAAAAATCAACTCGCAATTTTATTAACCATTATTGCGCTTGTTCTTATTAATCGATAATTTTTATACTTTTGATATTACTACCAACAAGTAAAGGTCATGAGTTTTAAAGAAGGTTTTCATCGTCTCGTGATTTCATGTATACTATTAAAAGAGTATTTTTAATTGGGGTTATGAGATGAAAAAAATTGAAACAGTATTAAAAGAATATTATGGGTATGACCATTTTCGACCGGGACAAGAAGAACTAATCGAAGCCATACTCAAGGGACAAGATGCGTTAGGAATCATGCCGACAGGTGGAGGGAAATCACTTTGTTATCAGATTCCGGCTATTTGTATGGAAGGAACCGGCATTGTGATTTCTCCACTTATCTCCTTAATGAAGGATCAAGTGGATGCTTTACAAACAATGGGTGTTCGAGCGGGATTCATTAACAGTCAGTTGGATAAGGCAACCTACCTAAATACCATGGATAAAGCACTGTTTGGTTATTATGATTTATTATATATAGCGCCAGAACGGATTGCGAGCGAACACTTTTTAAATACAATCAGCCATATGAATATTAATATGGTTGCAGTAGATGAAGCTCATTGTATTTCACAATGGGGTCAAGACTTCAGGCCGAGCTACCAAACCATACCGCAACTCAGAGACATTGTTCCCGAACATGTTCCTTTCGCAGCTTTTACAGCTACCGCAACGACACAAGTACAAGAAGATATCAGTCAGCAGCTGCGTTTACAAAAACCAAATAAGTTCGTTGCAAGTTTTGATCGTCCAAACTTGTACTTTTCAGTCGTCCAATCCAAGAAAAAAAGTCAGGATTTACTGAGCCGTATTAATGAAGAAGGGTCCACTATTATTTACTGCAACACACGTAAAAATGTTGAGAGTGTTTATCATAACCTCGTCAAAAAAGGATTTGACGTTACGTATTACCATGCCGGTATTTCAGCTGAGGAGCGTATCAAGAACCAGGATGATTTTATTTACGATCGGAAACCGATTATGGTTGCGACCAACGCATTTGGAATGGGCATCGATAAATCAAACGTCAGAAAAGTCATTCATTATAATATGCCCTTAAATATGGAAAGTTATTATCAAGAAGCAGGACGGGCGGGACGTGATGGCGCACCATCAGAAGCCATCCTTTTTTATTCAGGTCAAGATATTATTACCAATACATTTCTAATTGAACAAGGGAATCAGCCACATGCTAAGGAAAAGTTGAACCGAATGATTACTTACTGTAAAACGGGTCAATGTCTACGTGCTTATATTTTAAATTACTTTGATGAGCATCCAGAATGGGAACGGTGTGAGCAGTGTTCCAACTGTGATGGTCATACCGAAACCATTGATGTAACAGTTGACTGTCAAAAAATCCTTTCTTGTATCCATCGTATGGATCAACGGTTTGGGGCTGGAATGGTAACAGATGTGTTGCGTGGTAAAAACAACCAGCGTATTCGTAGTTTACAATTTGATCAACTCTCTACATATGGCATCATGGCTAAAAAAACTGATGAACGGATTAAAGATATTATTTCTCTGATGATAGGAGATGGCTATTTGGCTCTCTCAGGAGATAAGTATCCGATTTTAACTTTTACAAATAAAACGAACGCCTTGCTTCAAGCGCAAGATAAACTACTTATGACTTATAAAATTGTTGATAAAGTGGCACACGACAAAGTAGATACTCAAGAGTATGATAAAGAATTATTTGAAGCTTTGAAAAAATTACGCTTTCAAATTTCGAAGGAAATTGGAAAGCCGCCATTTGTTGTTTTTACCGATAAAAGCCTCATTAGTATGGCCAGCCAGTTACCAACAAATGATTCAGCTTTTTTAGCAATTCACGGGGTAGGACAGAGTAAGTTGGCAACTTACGGTGCTGAATTTATGGCTGTTATTGAAGCACATAAGAAATAAACCAAGCGGTTGATCAAAAAAGATCAGCCGTTTCTTCTTATCTAGGATTGACAAAAATTAAAAATCGTGTATTGTTAGAGACATTATTTAATCGTATTCTAATAAAAGTGGAGGATGGTATCATGAAGAAAAAAGTGGGCTTAGTTCCCAAGTTAGTAATAGGAATTATTTTAGGAATAGTAGTGGGTTCTTTTGCCTCTGCAAATGTGTTACGTCTTTTTGTAACCTTTAGTTCTTTTGTTTCTGCCTACATTTCGTTTATCATCCCTTTGATGATTGTGGCATTTGTAACAGCAGGTATTGGCGAGTTGAGAACTGGAGCAGGTAAATTATTAGGATTGACGTTGGGGTTCGCTTACGGATTTACTTTGATTTCAGGAACCTTTTCCTATCTCGTTTCAAGACTTCTCTTTCCACTCTTCATCAGTGGTGAAACAGCTGCGAGCGTTTTAGATGCAAATGCGACGACTGTCGACCCGCTCTTTACAATTCCACTTTCACCCTTAATGGATGTAACCTCGGCATTAGTGTTTGCTTTTATCATGGGTCTTGGCATTTCAGCTTTACGTGGGAACAAGCGAACAAGTAATACAGGGGAAATGATGCGGGATTTATTTAATGGCTTCCAATCCATTATTCAAATGGTATTGGCAAAAACCATTATCCCCTTATTGCCATACTATATCGCTTCAACCTTTGCATTGATGAGTTATACGGGTGAAGTTTGGCGTGTGTTAAGTATTTTCTGGCGTGTCTTCGTCATTATTTTTGTAATGCACTTCTTAATTCTACTCTTCCAGTATGGTGTAGCAGGTGCAGTTACGAAAACGAATCCTTTCCGCTATTTAAAAAATCAAATTCCTGCTTGGTTAACAGCTGTTGGAACTCAATCGTCCGCAACGACAATTCCAATTAATGTTGAAGTCGCTAAAACAAATGGCGTTTCCAAGAGTATTCGTGAGTTTGTTGTTCCGCTCGGTGCGACCATTCATCTGTCAGGTAGTATGATTTCACTAACTGGATTTGCAACAGCAATCTTAATGATGAATGATATGGATGTCAGTTTGAAAATGTTTCTTCCCTTTATCATGATTCTAGGTATTAGTATGGTCGCAGCTCCTGGGGCACCAGGAGGTGCGGTTATGAGTTCATTGCCATTCCTACCTATTATCGGCATCGCTTCAAATGGACCGCTGGCAAGTTTAATGATTGCTCTTTATTTGACACAAGACAGTTTCGGAACAGCTTGTAATGTCTCGGGAGATAACGCCATCGCTTTAATTGTTGATAAGATAAAAGGCCAGTTTGGAATCGACTCTGATCCTGAAGAAGTAGCTGAACCCTATGAGGATCAAACGGTTGTTATACAGCCGGAGGTTTAAAATAATGAATGAGACTCACTTTTCACCAGTGAATATTGCTGGGAAAAGGAGTCTCATTTTTTTAAGATTAACTATGAACAAACATGTTATAATAGTTGTATTAAAAGAAATGGAGGTTTTTAAATGATCAAAGGTTGGAAAAACATAGCCATTTCATTCGGATTACCCTTGATTGGATTTATCGTTTATTGGTACTTTTCGCTGACTCCTTTAACTTTTCAATCGCTTGAATTTTGGATGAACATTTTCTTATATCTGGCCGTGAGTGCATTAATTTCATATACGCTAGATGCACGTAGAGATATGAAAGTGTTAAAAATAAATGGTGTTATTGCTGCGATTGGGATTTTAGTTTTAGTAGTCAGTTTAGTGATTGGGATGCCATTTTTTAGATCGAAAAGTTACGCAAATCTCATTACACATGATACTGGGGTTTTTGAAGAGGATATGGCCATAACAAATCCAAGTGAAATACCAACAATCGACCGTGATATGGCGGAGCGGTTGGGAAGTCGTAAAATTGGGGAAGTCTTAGACTTGGTTTCACAGTTTAACGTTGCTAATGAGTTTACGCAGATTGCTTACCGTGGGGATTCTATTCGTATCTCACCGCTAGAGTATGTCAATGTTTGGCGTTGGTTTAGTAATCGGAGTGAAGGGATTCCGCATTATGTAATGGTAGACATGGTAACAGGAGATGCAGATTTAGTTGATCTAGAAGAAAATATTCGCTACTCACATTCAGGATTTTTAAATGATGATATTACGAGACACATCTTTTTGAAGCATCCAACAACTTTATTTGAAAGACCGGTTTTTGAATTAGATGAAGAGGGTCATCCTTATTATGTCGCACCGATCGTTAAGCGCCAATTTAGTTATTTAGGACCGAAGGATGTAGTGGGTGCTTTTGTAGTTGACGCAGTATCAGGTGAAATTAATCGTTACGGATTAGATGATATGCCTAAATGGGTAGATCGTGTTTTCCCAGCTGATTTAATTATGGCCCAAGTTAATTACAACGGTCAGTTTCAAGATGGCTTCTGGAATAGTATCATTACGAAACGTGGGGTTATCCAAAATGCTAAAGGCTATAACTATATCGTTTTGGATAATGATTTATACCTTTATACGGGCTTAACCTCTGTTGCTTCTGACGAGTCGAACGTTGGATTTTTGCTGGTTAATTCACGTACAAAAGAGTCAAATCGTTATGATATTTCAACTGCAACGGAATGGAGCGCAATGGACAGTGCAGAAGGATCGGTTCAAGAAAAGGAATATACTAGTACCTTTCCTTTGCTCTTTAATATGAACGGCAAACCTGTCTACCAACTGTCTTTAAAAGACTCTGCTGGTTTAATTAAGCTCTACGCCTTTGTGGATGGTTTAAACTACCAACGAGTTGGAATTGGTAATAGTTTGCAACTAGCGTGGCAATCTTATAATGGTGGCGAAGTAGTTATTGATGACGATGAAGTGGTTCTTGAAGGAGATATCACAACAATTTCCGGCAAAGTCAGTTTGTTGCAAGCAGTTGTTGTAAATGGTGAAACGGTTTATTATTTCACATTGGATGGTAATAATGAAGAAATTTATACCATTCCGGTCTCTATCAGCCGCGAACTTGCTTTCTTAAAAACGGGTGACATGGTTACAATTGAAATGCAGTCAGACATGCCAATCGGTATAGTTATCGAATAAAGAGTGCGATTAAAAATACAAATAGACCTTTTAGGTCTACTTGTATTTTTTTAAATTTTAATACTTCGAATTTGAGATAATATCTAATTAATGGTAAACTAGAAGCAACTTAAGGGGAGGAGTTTACGATGATTGAAGAAATAGAAAATATGTTAGCGGATTACCAACCCAGTCCGCTCGGTAATCAACGCCTTTATTCAGTGATGCTACCACTCATTCAGCGGGAAGGTGAATGGCACATCTTATTTGAAAGACGGAGTCAAAAAATTTCACAACCGGGTCAAACTTCCTTTCCTGGAGGGGCAGTAGAAATGGGAGAAAGTTTTAAACAAGCAGCAATTCGTGAAACGATGGAAGAACTAAATCTTAGTCGCAATCAAATAGAACTACTAGGTGAAATTGATTATATCGTTAGCGAAGAACGTCTCATTCATTGTTTTGTTTGTAAATTAACAGCGCCCTTTGAAACCATTCACTATGACGAGGCAGAAGTCGCCGCAATTTTTACGATTCCGCTTCAGTATTTTATTAAAAATCGGCCTACCTACTATACCTCTCGTTTTGTACTGGAACACGATGACGATTTTCCCTATGATTTGGTTCCAACCGGGAAAGGATATCGTTTTAATGGTGGTAAACACCGCATTCCTTTTTATCGAATCAATGGCTATTCGTTATGGGGATATACAGCCAATTTAACGGATCACTTTATTGACCTTCTAACAAGTAGAAAAATAAAACCTTTTTAAGCAAAAAATGCTTAGAATGGTTTTATTTTTTTAAAATCTGTTAAACTATTTCTAGTACACTTTTTATGGAGGTTAAAAAATGAATGAAAGACCAAAAGTAACATGTAATGAAACGCGAACCATTCGTTCGGACTTCGTTTTTAATCGGGACTTAAATGATAAAGATACGTATTACGGTGGAAATATCATGGCTCATTTTGATAGTGCGGGTGGAGGGGCCTCCTTTAAATTTCTAAAAAACGCTTCTTTTACGGCTACGGTGGACGTCATGACTTTCGTTAGTCCGGTTCATAAGACGGAAGAAATTTATGTTGAATCGTATGTATCAGGTGCTGGCAAATCATCCGTAGAGGCTTTTACTAAAATGATTGCGACCGATTTAAAGACCAATCAATCGCGAGTTGTGGCCTATGCATTTTTGACTTATGTTTTAGAAAATCGTAACAACAAAGATTTTGTGATGCCAGAACTCGTACCAGAATCAGAGGAAGAAATCGCAATTTGCCAAGATTATCAAAAGAGACGGCAACTAAATCTTGAAAAAAGAAAAGACAATAAAGCAATCGAAGCGGCTATTTCCACAAAACCCATTTGGAAAAAGCACTAAATAAAATAGGCAAGAACCTCTCAATGAAAGGTTCTTGCCTATTTTTATTTAGGTTTAATTTCGATTAATAAATCTCCTGCTTCAATACGATCGTTGGCAGTAACATAGATTTGATCAATCACACCGTTAATCGTCGAACGAATCGTTGTTTCCATTTTCATCGCTTCTGTAATGATAACCGGGTCGCCTTTTTTAACGCGATCACCTTTTACAACGAGAATCTCTAAAACAGAACCGGGCATGGTCGAGCCGATATGTTCTTTATTAGTAGGTTCTGCTTTTTTTCGAATTGCTTTGGTACTTGTAATACTTGCATCTTTTATTTCAATCTCACGGCCTTGACCGTTTAGTTCAAAATAAAGGATACGCATTCCTTCTGCATCTGGTTCACCAATTTGGTTCAACTTAATAATAAGCGTTTTACCTTTTTCAATGACAACTTCAATTTGTTCACCTTTCCGCATTCCATGGAAGAAGGTAGGGGTGTCAAGTTTCGTCACATCACCAAACTTTTTAAAGGTATCACAGTAACCTAGAAAAACGTCTGGGTACATTAAATAACTAAGGACATCTTCTTCACTCGGTTGACGGCCTATTATTTCAGCGAGTTCCATACTAACTTTTTTAAAGTCAGTGGGTTGCCTTAGACTACCTGGACGAACAGTAAGGGGTTTTTGATCTTTAAGAATAATTGCTTGTAATTCTTTCGGGAAACCGCCAGTCGGTTGCCCAAGGTCGCCTTTAAAGAAAGACACAACCGATTGTGGGAAGCTCAAATCTTCGCCACGCTCATAAATATCCGCTTCAGTCAGATGGTTTTGAACCATAAATAATGCCATATCCCCGACTACTTTTGAAGAAGGGGTTACTTTGACAATATCACCAAACAGCTGATTAACGGATGCATACATTTCTTTTACTGTATCCCAACTGTCTTCTAAACCAACTGATTTGGCTTGTTGTTGCAAGTTGGTGTACTGACCTCCTGGCATTTGGTGACGATAGACTTCAGTTGAAGTGGTCTGGATGCCAGTTTCAAATCCATCGTAATAAGTACGCACATCTTCCCAATAGCGGTTAATTTCTTGGACATTTTCAATCGTTAAATCAGGTGCAAGCGAACTACCTTCAAGCGCGTAATACAAACTACTCATGGAAGGTTGACTCGTTGTTCCGCTGAGTGCACTTTGCGCCACGTCTACTATATCAACACCCGCACGAATGGCTTCAGTTAGCGTATAAATACCATTTCCGCTAGTATCATGGGTATGTAAATGGATAGGTAAAGAAACGGTCTCTTTTAGTTCACTAATTAACCGGTATGCAGCTTGTGGTTTTAATAAACCAGCCATATCTTTAATGGCAATAATGTGAGCACCCATATGTTCCAGTTCTCTAGCCATATCTTTATAGTAAGCAATAGTATATTTACTTTGATTCGGATCATTGACGTCTCCTGTATAACAAATGGCTGCTTCTGCAATTTTGTTGACGTCTCTCACATATTGAATACTCTTTTCAATTTGAGCCGTCCAGTTTAAACTATCAAACAAACGGAAAACATCAATACCAGCTTCGGCCGCTTGGGTAATAAATGCTTTTAATACATTATCTGGGTAGTTTTGGTAACCAACTGCATTAGACCCACGAAACAACATTTGAAAGAGCGTATGGGGCATTAATTTCCGTAGTTTTCGAAGACGATCCCACGGGTCTTCACTCAAGAACCGGTAGGCAACATCAAAGGAAGCTCCTCCCCACATTTCATTAGAGAATAATTGCGGCATGCCTTCTTGGGTTTGTTTAGCGATAGCTAACAGATCCGTCGTTCTCACCCGTGTCGCCAATAAGCTCTGATGAGCATCTCGAAAAGTCGTATCGGTTAAAAGGACTTTGGATTGTTGTTTAACCCATTGGCTAACTGCTTCGGGGCCTTCTTGATCTAAAATAGTCTTTGCCGTCACCAGTTCCTTTTCAGGTAAAATGATTTTTTTAGGTAGACGTGGTTTTTCATAGAATTTTTTAGGTGCATGGCTAATGCCCGGAAATCCGTTTACAGTTGTATTCCCTAAATAAGCGAGCATTTTATTTCCCCGGTTTAAGGTTTCTGGAAAGACAAAGAGAGAAGGTGTTTCATCAATAAAAGTAGTCGTTGCTTCACCTGAAGCAAAAATTGGATTTTGAATAACATTTCGTAAAAATGGAATATTGGTTTTAACTCCTCGAATTCGAAATTCAGTAAGAGCTCGTTCCATTTTTCGAACGGCATCTGAAAAAGTAGGTGCTTGTACGCACGCTTTAACTAAGAGCGAATCAAAGAATGGCGAGACAACCGTACCTTGGAACCCATTGCCTGCATCCAAACGGATTCCAAAACCGCCCGGTGAGCGGTAAGTATTAATTTTCCCCGTATCTGGAAAGAAATTATTTAAGGGATCTTCTGTGGTGATCCGACATTGAATGGCCGCCCCGATTAAAGGGATATTGGCTTGTTCAGGAATATGGATGTCTTTATGGAGATCCTGTCCTTGAGCAATTTTTATTTGAGCCTGAACAATATCAATTCCGGTAATCATTTCCGTAATGGTATGTTCCACTTGAACACGTGGATTCACTTCAATAAAGTAATACTGGTCGTCAGCAACCAAGAATTCAACTGTTCCGGCATTTACATAGCCCACGTGTTGCATTAACTGCAAGGCCGCTTGACAAATTTCTTGGCGTAAATCATCCGCCATGTTAATACAGGGCGCCACTTCGACTACTTTTTGGTGGCGTCTTTGCACCGAACAATCCCGTTCATAAAGATGGACGATGTTTCCATGTTCATCTCCCAAAATTTGGACTTCAATGTGTTTAGGATTTTGAATGTATTTTTCAACGTAAATGTGGTCATCCCCAAAAGCTGACAAAGCTTCACTACGTGCACGAATAAAACCGTCTTTTGCTTCTTCATCGTTATGGGCAACGCGCATGCCACGGCCACCACCACCTAAAGCAGCTTTAATGATAATAGGATAGCCATATTGGACAGCAAAGTCTAAAACTTCCTCAGCATTTGAAACAGGGCCATCACTTCCCGGGATAGATTGAATCCCTGCAGCAATTGCGGCTTGTTTAGCTTTTATTTTGTCTCCAAAAATATCCAAATGGTGAAGGTCAGGTCCAATAAATTTAATTCCTTCTTCTTGACAACGTCTAGCGAAATGAATATTTTCTGATAAGAAGCCGTAGCCAGGATGAATAGCATCCACCTGTGCTTCTTTTGATAACGCAATAATCCCTTCAATATCTAAATAAGCCTCAATCGGTTTTTTACCGCTTCCCACCAAATAAGCTTCGTCTGCTTTGAAACGATGGACGGATCCTTCATCTTCTTGGGCATAGATTCCAACAGTTCCAATACCAAGCTCTGCCAGTGCTCTGAATATGCGAATGGCAATTTCGCCTCTATTGGCAACGAGTACTTTTTTCATGCTATTTCCTCCAACTTGTATATAAGTAATATTTTTTTAATGTTTAACCATCTTAATATTGTACCTGATATCCCAAAACTAACAACCAGTTATTCTGTAAAAACGATAAGGATATTTTATAAATCTGTGCTAAAATGATAATAGGAAATCATACGAGAAAGGGTGAGAATATGGCAGAATTAAAGAAGACGCCTCTTTTTGATTACTATCAAGCCAATCAAGTAAAGCTTGTTGATTTTGGTGGTTGGGCAATGCCGATGCAATTTTCTAGTATTATTAAAGAACATCAAGCAGTTCGCCAATCAGTAGGGATGTTTGACTGTTCGCATATGGGTGAAATTTTAATTACAGGTCCGGAGGCAGAAACCTATCTAAACAGTCTGGTAACAAATGATATTAGCCGTATGGCTGATGATGATGTTCAATACAATATTATTTGTCAAGATGACGGTGGGGCTGTAGACGATGTGATGGTCTATCGTTTTCACGCTGAAAAATATTGGGTTGTCTGTAATGCCAGTAATACGGAAAAAGTATGGCAATGGCTGAAAGAAAATAAAAAAAATCAACACGTTGAGTTAGAAAACGTGACACAAACAGTGGGTCTGATTGCTGTACAAGGACCGCAAGCAGAAATGGTTATGCAAACGCTAACAACCTTTGATTTAAAAACATTAAAACGCCATAAGTTTAGCCAATCGCTATCTGTTGGTGAGGTTGCAGATGTTCTTGTTTCTCGAACCGGCTATACAGGAGAAGATGGCTTTGAACTTTATATACCAGCTCAAGAAACACCAAGCGTTTGGGAACAACTACTAAAGGCCGGCACGCTTGCTTGCGGATTAGGGTCACGAGACACCTTACGATTAGAGGCCGGGTTGCCTTTATATGGTCATGAATTGACCGAAACCATTTCACCCATTATGGCTGGGCTAGGATTTGCCGTTAAGACGGATAAGCAAGTAGCCTTTAAGGGACAAGAAGCATTAACCCATCAGCGCCAAGCAGGACCGGTGAAGAAAATAGTGAGCTTTCAGATGCTTGAACGTGGCATCCCGCGTCAAAATTATCTGGTTTTTTCAGAAAAAGGTCAGGAAATCGGTTATGTGACGTCAGGAACCCAATCTCCCAGTTTAAAAAAAGGAATCGGGATGGCTCTTGTAGATAGTGACCAAGCTCAAATTGGTCAACAGCTTTTGATTGAGATTCGAAATAAAAAAATTCCAGCAGAAATTATAAAAAAACCTTTTTACAAAAAAGACTAGGAGGAAGCAATCATGACAGAAAAAAAACGTTATTATACAGAAGAACACGAATGGGTAGAGATAATAGAAGGAAATACAGCGCGAGTTGGTATTACCGAACATGCGCAAGAACAGCTAGGAGACATTGTCTTCGTTGATTATACTTCTGACTTACAAGAAGTAGCTGTAGGAGATGATATTGTAACCGTTGAATCTGTAAAATCAGTTTCAGATGTGTATGCACCGGTATCAGGTACTGTGACCAAACAAAATGAGCAATTAGCTGATGCACCTGAAACGGTTAATGTATCCGCAATGGATCAAGGGTGGATGATTGAAATGGAAATTTCTGATCCTTCTGAGCTCAAGCATTTGATGGATGAAGAAGCGTATCAAGCATTTCTAGCGGAGGAGGAAGCATAATGACTGAAGAAGACTTCCGTTATTTGCCCGATACTTCCAAGGATGTCTCAGAAATGCTTGCTGAAATTGGTGTAGAAAAAATAGATGATTTATTTTCGGATATCCCCAAAGAAATTTTAATGACCGAAGAACTCGCACTGCCTGATCCTTTATCAGAAGGAGAAGTGCTGAGACATATGAAAAAAATGGCAGCTCAGAATACGACTAGTCAGGATATGCCCATCTTTCTTGGAGCAGGTACGTATGATCATGAAATTCCAAGTGCTGTGGATGCGGTTATCTCACGCTCTGAGTTTTTAACTGCATACACACCTTATCAACCTGAAGCTAGTCAAGGTGAATTACAAGCCATTTTTGAGTTTCAGACTATGATAAGTGAACTAACCGGTATGGATGCAACCAATTCGTCATTGTATGACGGTCCCGCTTCCCTGGGTGAGGCAGTCGCTTTGGCACAAGTTCAAACCCGGAAAAAGAAAGTTTTGCTGTCAAACGGGGTTCATCCTCATGCACGGCAAGTTGTAAAGACCGCTGCTCCCGGACGCGGAAGTGAAATTGTCGAGATTCCGTTAAAAGTTGACCAAACTGATTTAGAACGTTTAAAAGAAGCAATCGACACTGATACGGCTGCTGTTGTCATTCAATATCCGAATTTTTTAGGGACCATTGAAGACTTAAGAGCAGTAAAGGCACTTTTAGCAGATACTAAAATTAAATTTATTGTGATGGCTAATCCACTGGCTTTAGCTCTTCTTGAAACACCTGGTCAATTGGGTGCGGATATCGTTGTAGGAGACACCCAACCATTTGGAATACCCATGTCTTACGGTGGTCCGCATTGTGGCTATTTCTCAGTTAATAAAACGGATATTCGTAAAGTACCCGGTCGGATTGTTGGAGAAACTGTTGATCAAGATGGCAAACGCGGTTTTGTTTTAACTTTACAGAGTCGAGAGCAACATATCCGCCGAGAAAAAGCAACTTCTTATATGAGCTCCAATCAAGCCCTAAACGCTTTAGCTTCAGCTGTCGCAATGGCTTCGTTTGGTAAAGAAGGAACCCGTCAGATGGCTCAACTAAACCTTGATAAAGCTGGTTATTTAGCCAATCAGTTAGTGTCTAAAGGGTTTAAACTTTTTAATGAAGGAGTCTTTTTCAATGAGTTTATAATTGAACTTCCTCTTTCTGCTGATGAGGCGAACCAAGTTCTACTGGAAGCAGGAATTATTGGAGGGTATTCGCTAGCTAAAGACTATGACTTACCTAACCATCTCTTGCTTTGTGTAACTGAAAAACGAACAAAAGCTGAACTTGATCAATTTGTGGAAGTTTTAGGAGGTGTCTTAGCATGAATAGCGTAAATCCAAGCATTTTTGAATTAAGTCGAAAAGACCGAGTGGGGTACAGCTTACCAAAATCTGACGTACCGGAACGGAAACTACCAGAAAGCTTGTTGCGTCAAGAAGCGGCACGTTTACCCGAAGTCAGTGAATTGCAATTAATGCGGCATTATACCCGTTTATCACATGATAATTTTGGCATCGAAAATGGCTTTTATCCTTTGGGTTCTTGTACGATGAAATATAACCCTAAAATAAACGAAGTAACAGCGCGTCTAGATGGTTTTGCTAATATTCACCCTTTCCAACCGCTTGAGCATGTCCAAGGCGCATTACAACTGATGTACGAATTACAAGAAGATTTGAAAGTGATTACTGGTATGGATGCTATTTCCTTGCAACCAGCAGCTGGTGCGCATGGGGAATGGACCGGCTTGATGATGGTTCGAGCTTTTCATGAAAAAAATGGGGATACAAAGCGAACCAAAGTATTTGTTCCAGATAGTGCACATGGGACTAACCCTGCCAGTGCCTATATTGCTGGTTTTGATGTTGTGAGTATTCCAACTACAGATGAAGGGTTTGTAGATGTAGAAGATTTACGTCAAAAAGTTGGGGATGATACGGCAGCACTTATGCTAACTAATCCTAATACGCTGGGCTTATTCGAAAAGGATATTGTTGAGATTGCTGAAATTATCCACGATGCCGGAGGGTTACTCTATTATGATGGGGCCAATTTAAATGCTATTATGGCCAAAACGTCACCAGGCTTTATGGGCTTTGATATTGTTCATTTGAATATTCATAAGACATTTTCAACCCCACATGGTGGTGGTGGTCCAGGAGCAGGACCGGTTGGTGTGAAAGAACACATTCAGCCCTATTTACCGATTCCTCGCGTTGAAAAAACGGACAGCGGTTATACTCTAAATGACCACTATCCTGATTCAATTGGTCGAGTCAAAGGCTATTACGGAAACTTTGGTGTCTTAGTCCGTGCGTATACCTATATTCGTACCATGGGGCCAGTTGGCTTGCGAAAAGTATCTGAGAGCGCTGTTTTACATGCTAATTATTTAGCCAAACGTTTGTCGTCTGCTTATGTTCTCCCGTACGATCAAATTTGTAAACATGAATTTGTTCTCTCCGGGAAAATACAGAAAAAACAAGGTGTACGTACCTTAGACATTGCGAAACGTTTGCTAGATTATGATTTTTATGCGCCGACTGTTTATTTTCCACTCATTGTAGAGGAAGCCATGATGATTGAACCGACTGAAACAGAATCGAAAGAAACCTTAGATGAATTTGTTACAGCCATGCTAAAAATCGCTGAAGAAGTTGTGGAAAATCCTGAGCTTGTTTTGGAAGCACCTCATCAAAAATCGGTTCGCCGCCTTGATGAAGTTAAAGCTGCAAGACAAATTAAAGTCAACTATTTCCAATCTTAAAGATAACAGGAAGGAGGGCGTGTTATGACTAGGAAAAAGAAAGAGGCTCCTCGTGTTGTTTCCGATCTCCGTCGTGACATTATTGAGGTACCACCTGTCATTAAGCAATGCAGTGGCATTATCATCAATGGTCGAAAATTAAAATCTTTTCTCTTTACTACGGATGTAGCCATTATTTGTAATAATAACGCGGATGCTATCTTAGCAGTTTATTCTTTTACTCCTCATCCTGGTATTATTAACGCCATCGCTTCAGCATCCCCCGTTCCTGTTGTAGCGGGTGTAGGAGGTGGTCTGACACACGGAAGTCGTTCTGCTAATATTAGTTTGTTTGCAGAATCCTTGGGTTCCATTGCAGTTGTTGTAAATGCCCCGACACCCATTAAAACGATTTCTTTAATAAATGACACGGTAGATGTGCCTGTTATCGCCACCATTGTTTCAGAAGCGAATGATATTCAGCCACGGTTAGATGCAGGCGCTGATATTTTAAATGTAAGTGGCGGACCTCAAACCGTAGCACTTGTCAAAAAAATCCGCCAATCATTTCCAACAATTCCGATTATTGCAACTGGTGGGAAAACAGATCAAGATATTTTAGATACGATTGAAGCAGGTGCGAACGCGATTTCTTACACACCCCCAAGTATAACTGAACTTTTTAAAGTTAAAATGGATCATTATCGAAACGCTATTGAGCAAAAGTGAGCTGAAATTCTTTCAGCTCTTTTTATATTGACAGAAAGGGTGTATTAAGCATATAATACACACGTAAAGATATTTTTTTAACTCACGTGTATTATCTGAATAGTACAGTATAAACAGAAAGGCAGGGCAAAAAATGGAATTTGATCGTCGCAGCCCCGTCTATGAGCAGTTGGTTCACCATTTTAAGGAACAAATTGCTAATGGCGAGTTCCAACCAGGAATGGCATTACCCTCTCGTAGAGAAATAGCCAATACATTTAAAATAAATCCTAATACAGCTCAGCGTGCTTATAAAGAAATGGAAGAACAGAAATTGATTTATACCGATGGAAATTCGCCAAGTAAAATTACAAATGATCAACAACGGATTAGGGAGCTACGGCTGGCTTTAATCTCAGAGGCCTTGGATCAATTTATTGCTGTTTCAAAAAAATTAGGATTATCTTATGAAGAGGTAAAGGAACTCATAAATAAGAGGTACGAGGAGGAAATACAGCATGATAGAAATTTGTGATGTCCATAAACAATTTGGACGTAAAAAAATATTAGAAGGTGTTTCATTCTCAATTAAGTCCAACGAAATAACTTGTATCACGGGTTTGAATGGCAGTGGTAAAACGACTCTTATGAATACCATCATGCAGCTAACTCCTTTGAAACAGGGAAGCCTCTTAATTGATGGAGAAAGATTAACAAAGGAAAAACTTGAAAAGATTTCTTATATTGCAGATACAGTTACCATGCCGCATTCTATGAGTATACAAGAGTGCATTGTTTTTATGCAGGTTTACTACCAAAATTGGAATCAAAAAAAAGCACAAGACTTGTTAACTTTTTTTAACCTCAACCCAAATGATCGCCTAAAGGACTTATCAAAAGGAAATCAAGCAAAAGCAAATTTTTTATTAGGATTAGCACAAGAAGCTGATTATTATTTAATGGATGAACCTTTTTCGGGAATTGATTTATTTGCACGAGAACAAATTATGGAAGTTTTTACCAGTAAGTTAGTGGAAAATAAAGGTGTCTTACTAGCAACGCATCATTTAGATGAAGTTGAAACCCTGGTTGATCGCGTTGTAATGCTAAATGAAGGGATGATTGTCCAAGATTTTTACGCGGAAGAAATGCGAGAGAGACGAGGCAAGTCCGTGATTGATATGATGCGCGAGGTGTACCAAGGATGAAAAAAACAATTGATTTATTAACATTCGAATTATATCGTATCAGAAAAGCCTACTTTGTGTTGCTAGCCATTATTGCGACTATGCAAATAGGAGCCGTCGTTCAAACGGCTAATCAGTATTTGATGCGTCTAGAAATTTTTCAGCGAGAAACAAATGGAAATGCTATTAATTATTTATCTCAGTGGGGACCAATTAGTTATTCCAATGTACAAGGGAGTTTATTAACAACTTTTTCAGTTATTTTAGGAATAATTGCAATAGGGTTCTATGTATTCGCCATTTGGTATCGAGATTGGATTGGTAAAAATAATTTCTCCTACCGCCTGTTAGCGTTACCCGGCTCAAGAATGAGTATCTATTGGTCTAAATTATTAACGATTCTTTTTCTAATTGCTGGCCTATTAAGTCTCCAAGTACTGCTCAATTTTATTGGAAATGAATTGCTTCAATTATTAGTTCCAAACGAGCTTTTTCAGTCCTTATCGCCTACTGAATCGGTTTACGATAGCTCTATTTTACTAATTGTTTTGCCATCTGCCTTAGGAGATTTTTTCATTAACTATTTGGTAGGCATCACGGCTCTAATAGCCGTTAACATGTTAATACTGATTGAATTAAGTTATAAATGGATAGGAATTACTATTGATGTGCTGCTATTTCTAGTAGGGAATAGCATACTTGTTATACTTTTCAGATCCAATTTCTTCGCTTATTTATTTCCAAAAGAATTACTCTTACTAATCGTGTTTTCAAGTTTGTTTATAACAATCCTTGCTATTGGTATGAGTAAATGGCTCATCGAGCGAAAAATAAGTGTCTAAGGAGGATAAAAAATGAAAAAAAATAAAACAAGTATTTTAATAGTGTCTCTTCTCTTTATGTTAGTATTGACTAGTTATTATTTAATTCCTATTTTTGCAAAAGAAGACCAAGTTACATTTTCTCTAGAGCTAGCAGAAGGAGATAAAGATATTTTTAATCAGCTGACATTCGCTGGTCTTGTCCAAACCGATAGTTACAGTTCTCAAACGATTGAAATAAATGCAAATGATGGAATCAACTTACACAACAACTTCTTTAGTTTAAGTCAAAGAAACTTAGATAAGAAAATGAACCTCCTTATTGATCGCTATCCTTCTTTTGTTCGGGGAAAAGAACTCTATTCAGAAAATTATTATGAATCAAACGACTACCTCGTATACGTTAGTAATTTTTATCCTGATTATAATGATTCATCAGATACGCTCCAAACGGCAACAATTACTATTTCTCACTACAATAAAACTTCCAAAGAGACAATAGATAAAGAAATTTCGATTAGCTCGGAGAGTCCCATTAATTATGTGACCATTGAAGACCTTTTGTTTCTAGGAGATCAAGTCACTATGATTTTTGAGGTAGATACGATTCAAACAAATAGTCGAAAAGTCTACGTTTATGATTTGGTTGAGCAAACCCTTGGATCTGAATTTGACAAGCAAGTAAATAGCCAAGCAAGAAACTATTCAGAATTTCAAAACTTTTTAATTGATGAGCAAAAGGGAAATATACTATCAGTAGAATCTTGGACAAATGAGAGTGAGAGTCTAGAGACAGTGTTCAATAGAGCGTATACCGTTTTGAATGTCTTAAACGCGCAGCAAAAGAAACTGAAGCTGAACGAGTTCTTTTATCAAGAAACAACTAAAATTCATTCACAAAATAATCGGTTGTATGGGTTTAACTATCAAAATGGTACGATTTATTATGAAGTGATAACTATTACGAATCCAGACCAAATAGAAAAGGGTGTTCTTTCTGTTGGTGAGCTATTTACAGAAGAGGAGTGGAACTATATAAGTTTAATTCCTCATCAAGATGGATTATTATTTGTGGAAAAAGAACTTAATTCTTACGCAAATAAACAGAACTTCTTAATGATAGCATTAGATGCGTTTACGGTAGATTTAAAAGGACAATTACAAATGGAGACTGATCAAGAAGAAACAATTGCCTACTTTAATGATATTTACTTCGAAAAATAGAAAGGAAGTGCACGCTTGTTTGATGACATTCACCATGTAGCAATTATTGCATCCAACTATAAGGTATCTAAACATTTTTACACCGAGATTCTGGAACTTCCCATTATTCGCGAAAACTATCGTGCGGAGAGAAAATCCTATAAGCTCGATTTACAAGTTGGCAATAGTGAAATTGAATTATTTTCTTTTCCCAATCCACCAGCTCGCAGCACCACTCCTGAGGCTGTAGGACTGCGCCATCTCTGTTTTTATGTGCCCGATGTGTTCGAAACAGTTCAAAAACTAGAGGGAAAGGGCGTTATATGCGAACCTATCCGAATCGATGCGTATACCAATAAAAAATTTACTTTTTTTCAAGATCCAGATGGTTTGCCACTAGAAATACATGAATAGTACAGAATTAAATCGAAAAGAGTAGGCGAAAAAGCCTGCTCTTTTTCTGGCTCTTTGTCAAGAAGTGTTGATAGTGTATTTTTCCAGTTGCATGCAGGTTAAATTTCACAATCTATAAAGCAGTAGCTGGGAACCAAAAGGTTCCTAAGCTGCTGTTTTTATTTCTAGTAATTTATATTCAATGAAGATGCGGTTTCGGAAATTAGAAAAGTTGCGATAGCCATAGGCTGTCCGCTTGATGACCTTGATTTTATTATTAATCCCTTCCACTAATCCGTTTGAATAGTCATAGCTCAGTGCGTTTACAATAGCTCTTTCGGATTGGCGGAATGTCTTCAAAGCTTGGTCCATCTTGGCAGAAAGCCCCCATTGTTTCTCATGAATGAAGGACCGAAACAAATCCGGTTTCCGGTGCGTAACGGTAAAGACGATTGTTTGGTAGGCATTATAATTCAGGCGGAGACCCTCGTCCAAAGAAAGAATATAATCGATGATCCCCCGTTCCGTCATCATGCCCTTGAAAAGTCTATGATAACGGTATTCTGTGCCATTCAACAGTTCTTCTTTTTTCAGAATCAATTTCCAATATTTTTTTAGTTTTCTATAATCTCGTTTTGCTTTCAAGTCATTCGCTTTCTTCAAGGTATTCATAAAGCCAATACGTGCCATATTGAGCGCCCGGTTTACCTGCGTGACGATATGGAAACGGTCAATAATCAATTCAGCCTGAGGAAAGAGCGCCTGGAACAGCTTTTGATAAGGACCATACAGGTCCACAACCACGGTCTTGACCTTGGCGCGTTGTTCTTGTGAAAAACGCAGGAAGTAATCAGTGATTGACTTGTTTCGACGGTCTTCAAGGACATCGAAAATCCGATGGCTATCGGAATCGCAAATAATTAGACTCATGGCTCCATCAGCACTTTTGACGCTTTTAAACTCGTCGATGGCCAAGTTCTCGGGCAGATAGGTGTAGGTTTGACGGAATGTGTTATAAAAGGCTCCGAAAACCCGTTTGACGGTGTTGTTTGATACACGGTGCTCCCGAGCAATATCCTTTTCAGATATGTTACACGTCCCCTGGACTGCGATGGAATGTTTGACATCATTCGAGATGTGGCACCGTTTTTTGACCATCGTTGTTTCCGCAACAAAGGTTTGTCCGCATTCCCTGCACAGGAACCGCTGTTTCTTCAATTCTAAGTAGGTTGGACATCCCGCCATATCCAGGAGCAGCGGGTGGGTCAGCTTCGTCCCGTTCTTTACGATTGAACCAGCGTTCACGCAGCCACAGCATTTACACGCTTTCGGTATGTAGGTGAGCGTGGCGGAGATGATTTTACAGCGCAAGCCGTTCCGTACGTCTTCCTTCAACCAATTATCTTCATCCACCTTGATATTTTTATCTTTTATTCCCAGTAGTTTTCCTATAAAATGATTATGAGACAAATGAATTTCCTCCTAAAATAAAGACTCGATACCTTCATTTTAACGGAAAAATTCATTTGTCTCTTTGTGTTTTTCACAAAAGGGCCAAAGGCCCATCAACACTTAATATTCTAGAGCCCTTTTTCTTCCTTTTATTTACGGGACGCATTTGCCCTTCTAATATGATAAACTAGATGTTAATCATAAAGAATTATTTGGAGGAAACTATGGGAATTGTCGTGTTATACTTTGTTGTGGTTTTATTATCTAACACCATTGGAGCTTTATCGGGGATAGGTGGTGGTGTGATTATAAAACCAGCTTTAGATGCTGTTGGCGCGCATGACCTGACCAATATCAGCTTCTTTTCTGATGTAGCAGTATTTGTAATGGCTGTTGTTTCATTATTTGATCAGTTTAAAAGTGGCTTCAAAGTGAAGGTTCCACCTACTTTAGCCATTGCTTTAGGATCGGTTGTTGGGGGGATTTTGGGAAATTATGTTTTTCAAGGCCTACTCACAATTTTTCCTAATCAAGAAATTGTTTTGCTTGTCCAAATTATTTTAACAGTTATTTCCTTGGCTCTAGTTCTTTTATATTTAAAGCTACCAATCCAATCGTTACACATTAAAAACTTAAGTTTAATTTTTCTCGTCGGTCTATTTCTTGCTTTTTTATCAACCTTACTAGGAATAGGTGGCGGGCCGATTAACGTCATTATGTTTATGTACTGTTTTAGTATGACGATGAAGGAAGCATCTGTATATTCAATTGTTACAATCTTCTTTTCTCAGTTATCTAAACTAACAACAATTGCTTTAGTAGAAGGGTTTGGCGGTTACGAACTGAATATTTTGTGGGTGATTATTCTGGCTTCTATTATTGGTGGTTTGTGGGGAGCCAAGTTAAACCAAAAAATGTCTGAGGCGCATATCATGTTGTATTATAGTCTTGGGACGTTCGGAGTTATTCTTTTAAATATCGTAAATGGCGTTCTTTTATTATTTTAATGAACTGAAAGTGGAAGGTCTAAGTTTTTTTAGATCTTCTTTTTTTACAAAGAGGAGACGACTCTGTTAGAATGGAGAAGTCAATTTGTGATTTTGGAGGATGGGTAAATGAAGGAAGAAGATAAAAAACTAGCGACGTGTCTAACCTTAATTAAGTCAACATTCGTGCTCAGTGCATTTACTATCGGTGGCGGCTATGTAATTGTACCGCTTATGCAAAAGAAGTTTGTCGAAGAATTAGGTTGGATTGATTCGGAAGAAATGCTTGATTTAGTTGCCTTGGGCCAATCCATGCCAGGTGCTCTTGCTGTTAATACATCCATATTAATTGGTTACCGAGTTGCAGGGGTTGCGGGTGCTTTGATTACCTTGCTTGGTACCATCACACCACCTTTAATCTTTATTACAATTATTTCTTATTTCTATATGTCTTTTCGAGACAATCCCATTGTCGATGCATTGATGCTGGGGATGCAAGTAGGGGTTGTAGCTGTTATTTTAAATGTTATATTCAATATGGTGAAAGATTTATTGAAACGAAAAGATCCGGTTGTAGTCATTATTTTAATTGGTGCTTTTGTAGCAGGGTTCATATTTGACGTTAATGTTATTGTGATTATTCTAGTAGCGGGTATGCTTGGATTTATTAATAATCGCCGAAAGGGAGGCGCTTAAGATGATTTTAATTGAATTGTTTTGGGCCTTTTTTAAAATCGGCCTTTTTACAATTGGCGGGGGTTATGCTTCACTCCCCTTGATTGAAAATGAGATTGTGGATGTCCAAGCTTGGATTACCTTACAAGAGTACACAGATGTCGTAACCATATCTCAAATTACCCCCGGTCCAATTGCCATTAATTCAGCTACTTTTGTAGGAACGAAAGTAGCTGGGTTCGCCGGAGCCGTTTCTGCAACAATCGGAGTTGTGACGCCTTCCATCATTATTGCTTTGCTATTAGCAAGAATGTACTATAAATATCGAAATGTTGATACACTACAAGGTGTTTTAGCAGGACTGCGTCCAGCCGTTGTTGCCTTGATTGGTGCTGCTGGAGCTTCTCTTTTCGTAGCAGCCCTTTTCCAAACGGATGGCGTTCAAGTCGCTGGTGTAACGGTTAATCTAGTTGCAATTGTGTTAGTTATTATAGCATTTACTGCTCTACGTAAATATAAGGTTGATTCGATCCTTGTTATTTTTTTATCAGGCTTAGTTGCGGTCGTATTGTCTTTTATAGGAATCTTATAGGAGGTTAGAAATGGCTGATCTACCAAATAAATGGACGGGGCTCCAACCATCTCGTTTTTTGAAATACCGCAGTTGGATTAACAAACAGAAACCAGGAATTTGTGGTACCTATTGTGCAGCGGTTCTTTTACACGACGCTATTTACCAAAAGACGAATCATTCCCTATCAAAAGAAAAATTGTTAAATGGGCTGAAGCCTGTTGTCGATG